>JBJTAZ010000140.1:0-3039 GCA_046091085.1 Nitrospiraceae bacterium | reverse complement strand
TTCTGCGAGCACAGAAGGCAGACCGAGCCGCTTAGCCCGCGCCAGCTTCTTTCAGCACTTGCCCCGTGTACGACTTCGCCACCTTCGCCACTGCGGCCGGCGTGCCTTCGGCCACGATCTCGCCGCCTCGGTCGCCCCCCTCCGGTCCCAGATCGATCAACCAGTCCGCGTTCTTGATCACGTCCAGGTTGTGCTCGATCACCAGGACCGTGTTCCCCGCTTCCACCAGACGGTTCAGCACGTCCATCAGCCGTTGGATGTCGGCGAAGTGCAGGCCGGTCGTCGGCTCGTCCAGGATGTAAAGCGTCCGGCCGGTCGCCCGCTTGGACAGTTCGCGCGAGAGCTTCACCCGTTGCGCCTCGCCTCCGGAGAGCGTCGTGGCCGACTGGCCCAGCTTTACATAGTGGAGCCCCACGTCGTGCAAGGTTTGCAGCTTGGTCTTGATGAGCGGGATGGCCTCGAAAAACTCCAGCGCCTCGTCCACGGTCATGTTCAGGATGTCTGCGATGCTCCGGTCCTTGAATTTGATCTCCAGGGTTTCGCGGTTGTACCGCTGGCCCTTGCAGACCTCGCAGGTCACGTAGATATCGGGGAGGAAGTGCATCTCGATCTTGATGAGCCCGTCCCCTTCACAGGCCTCGCAACGGCCGCCCTTCACGTTGAAACTGTACCGTCCCGCCTTGTACCCCCGCACCCGCGACTCGGGCAGCTTGGTGAAGAGGTCGCGGATGAAGGTGAAGAGGCCGGTGTAGGTTGCCGGGTTGGAGCGGGGCGTCCGGCCGATGGGCGACTGGTCGATGTCGATGACCTTGTCCAAGGCCTCCACGCCCTGGAGTTCTTTGCAGCCGTCGATCTTGGGCTTCTTTTGATACAGGAGCTGCGAGAGGGAATGGAACAGGACTTCCAGCACCAGCGTGCTCTTGCCGGACCCGGACACGCCGGTCACGCAGGTCAGCAGGCCCAGGGGAATCCTGGCCGTGAAGTTCTTGAGGTTGTGCTTCCTGGCCCCGACCACGCTCAGGAACTTCTTGGCTTTCCGCTCCCGATGGGGCAGGGTGACGGAGAGGTCCCCGCGCAGATACCGGCCGGTCAGGGAGGCCTTGTCGGCCATGATCTCCTTCGGCGTCCCTTCCGCAATGATCTGCCCTCCCAAGGCGCCGGCTCCCGGACCCATGTCCACGATGTGATCCGCCGCCAGCATAGTTTCCGCATCGTGTTCCACGACCACGACTGTGTTGCCCATGTCGCGCAGCCGGATCAGGGTCTGGAGCAGCCGCCGGTTGTCCCGCTGATGGAGGCCGATGGAGGGCTCGTCCAGAATGTAGAGGACGCCCACCAGGCCGGACCCGATCTGCGTGGCCAGGCGGATACGCTGGCCTTCGCCGCCGGAGAGCGTCGCCGCCGCCCGGTCTAGCGTCAGGTAGTCCAGGCCCACATTGACCAAGAAACCCAGCCGCTCGCGAATCTCTTTCAAGATGCGCTGGGCGATGAAGGCCTCCCGTTCGCTGAGTTTGAGCGAGCCGAAATAGCTGGCCGCCGCCCGTACAGACAGTTGCGTCGCCTCCGCAATGGATTTTCCCCCCAGCTTGATGGACAGACTCTCCGGCCTGAGCCTGGCCCCCTTGCAGGTGGGACAGGGCTCCAGCAAGGTGAAGTCCTCCTCGATCTCCCCTTCCGAACTGCCGGGCGAGACGGCAAAGCCGATCCCGTCGCAAGCCGGGCAGGCACCGTGGGGACTGTTGAAGGAAAAGACGCGCGGCGTGATCTCCGGGTAGCTGACGCCGCAGCGGATGCACGCCAGGTTTTCGCTGTAGAGCTTGGTCTTGCCGTCCTCGGTCAGCACCCCCACCAGCCCATCCGCCAGCTTGAGCGAGGTTTCCACCGACTCGGCCAACCGCCTGGCCAGCGGATCGTCCGGCCCGACCCGCTTCATCACCAGCCGGTCCATGACCACTTCGATCGTGTGCTTCTTTTGCTTGTCGAGCGTGATGTCCTCGTCCAGGTCCAGGATCTGCCCGTCGATCCTGGCCCGCACATAGCCGGCCTTCCGCATGTCGAGGAGCTCCTTGCGGTACTCCCCCTTCCGCCCGCGGATGATCGGGGCCAGCACTTGAAACTTGGCGCCGGTCGGCAGGCCCAGAATCGCGTCCACCATCTGCTGGACCGTCTGGGCCGTGATCTCCTCGCCGCAGTTGAAGCAGAATGGCCGGCCGATGCGGGCGAACAGCAGGCGCAGATAGTCGTAGATCTCCGTGACGGTGCCGACGGTGGAGCGGGGATTGTGGCTGGTGCTCTTCTGCTCGATGGAGATGGCCGGCGAAAGCCCTTCGATCGAATCCACGTCGGGCTTGCCCATCTGTTCGAGGAACTGGCGGGCATAGGCGGACAGCGACTCGACGTAACGGCGCTGCCCCTCGGCATAGATCGTGTCGAAGGCGAGGGAAGACTTGCCGGACCCGCTCAGGCCGGTGATGACCACCAATTGGTCGCGTGGAATCTCGACGTCCAGGTTCTTAAGGTTGTGTTCGCGGGCGCCGCGAATGACGATCGAGCCGGACATGACCATCCTCCGTAACGGCGAAATTATAGCATGAGGCCTGGGCAAGCGTGGCGCGGCCTGCCTTGACAAAGCGTTCGGGCTGGTGCTACGTCCTTCCGGTGTTCCAACTCCACGAAACACCGCCCGCCAAGCCCGTTTTGCCTCCGCCAGAGGGAACCGTCCCCGACTGGTCGGGCAAGGGCAAGGAACAGGCGGTCCAGCGGATGTTCACCGCCATCGCCCGCTGGTACGACCTGAACAATTCGCTCCTCAGCTTCGGGCTGCACCATCGCTGGAAACGTCGCGCCGTCAAGTATCTATTTGAGCCTAGCGCCAGCGCCTGCGGCCTCCGTAGCGGCGAGGTCTCGGCCGAGCCGCGTTATGCATTGGACATCGGCGCGGGCACCGGCGACTTGGCCCTGCTGATCCAGCCGCGTATGGGCGATGGAGGCCGCGTCGCGGCCGTGGACCTGAACCAGGCCATGCTCAGAGAGGGCCTG
>JBJTAZ010000139.1:0-7559 GCA_046091085.1 Nitrospiraceae bacterium | reverse complement strand
ATCGAGCGGCTGGCCGGGGACGACGGGGTTACAAGTGGTCTCGATCCCGCCGTCCGCTGGCTGCAACACGACTGTGGCCTGGATCGGCGGGGCGCGGAACAGGCGGTGGCCTACATCCTGGCTGGGCGGGCCGTGCTGGGCGTCGTGCCGACACAGGCGACGATCGTGGCCGAACGGTTTTTCGACGAGGGGGGCGGGATGCACTTGGTCCTGCATACGCCCTTCGGCGGCCGGCTGAACCGGGCCTGGGGCCTGGCGCTCAGAAAGCGCTTTTGTGCCACCTTCGATTTCGAGCTGCAAGCGGCGGCCACGGACGAGGGCATCGTCCTCTCGCTGGGCGAACGGCACAGCTTTCCGCTCGAGTCGGTCTTCGGGTTCCTGCGCGCCGAGACGGTCCGCGAGGTGCTGATCCAGGCCATCCTGCAGGCTCCGATGTTCCTGACCCGCTGGCGCTGGAACGCCCAACGGTCCCTGGCCTTGCTGCGTTTCTCCGGCGGCAAAAAAGTTCCGCCGCAGATTCAGCGGATGAGGGCGGAAGACCTGCTGGCTGCCGTGTTTCCCGCAGCCACGGCTTGCCAGGAAAACATCCAGGGGCCGCGCCAGGTGCCCGACCATCCATTAGTCCGGGAAACGATCCGCGATTGTCTCATCGAGGCCATGGATATCGAGGGGCTGGAAGCCCTGCTGCGCCGCATCGAGTCGGGGGAGGTCCGATGTCTGGCCAGGGACACGCCGGCCCCCTCGCCCTTCTGCCATGAAATCCTCAACGCGAACCCCTATGCCTTTTTGGACGATGCACCGCTGGAAGAGCGAAGGGCCAGGGCCGTGGAGATGCGCCGCAGTCTGTCGCCGGACCTGGCAGGGAACTTGGGCGCCTTGTCGGCGGACGCAATCGTCGAGGTGGAGGAGGAGGCCTGGCCGGTCGTGCGGAGTCCGGACGAGCTGCACGATGCGCTGCTGACGCTGTACTGGGTGCCGGAACGGGAGGCGCAGCCCTGGGCTGGTTTTTTGCCAACGTTGATCGAGTCGGGACGTGCGGTGGCAGTGCAGGCGAGCGCTGACGGCGGGGTACGAGGCTGGGTGGCGACGGAGCGAATCGCTCTCGTCCGGAGCGCCTTGCCGGATGTCCGGCTTGCGATGGGGCGCACGATCGAAGAAGGAGGGCCGGAGCGGGACGAAGCGATCCAGACCATCGTCCAAGGCTGGATGGAGAGCACGGGACCGACGACGGCATCGGAGCTGGCGGCCAAGCTGGGTTTCCCGCCGGCAGCGGTGGAGGGGGCCCTGCTCCGACTCGAAGCCTCAGGGCAAGTCCTGCGGGGGACGTTCCGGCCCGCGTCAGTTCAACATTCCGGCGCAGTCGCGCCGAAATGGTGCGACCGGCGACTGTTGGCGCGCATCCATCGGCTCACGATCGGGATGCTGCGCAAGGACATCGAGCCGGTCACGGTTGCCGAGTTCATGAAGTTTTTATTCCAGTGGCAACATGTGGCCCCTGGCTCTCGCCTCCACGGCGAAGCAGGTTTGATGGAAGTCGTCAGGCAACTGGCGGGATTCGAAGCGGCGGCATCGGCCTGGGAGCGGTTCCTCCTGCCGTGCCGTCTGTCCAAATATGATCCGGACTGGCTCGACCGGCTCTGCCTGGGCGGGGTCGCTTCGTGGGGCCGACTGAGCCCCCATCCGCGGCTCGACGAGCAACCTCTCGGTCTGGGCGAGGCTCAGCGGACCAGGCGTGTCATGCCGACCAGCGTTGCGCCGATCGGGCTCTTCCCGCGGGAAGAGGCTGGGTGGCTGCTGCGTGCCAGTGGAGAAGAATCGGGATCGGCAATTGGGACAGGTTTGGGGCCGGTGGCGCAGGATCTTCAGCGCCAGTTGCAGCAGCGCGGAGCCTGCTTCTTCGCCGACCTGGTGGTGGGCACGGGCCATTTACAAACGGAAGTGGAGGAAGGCCTCTGGGAGCTGGCTGCTGCGGGCCTTGTCACCGCCGACGGGTTCGACAACTTGCGGGCGCTGCTGGACCCCAAGCGGCGGCGAGCCGAAGGGCGGAACAAGATCAGGAGGCCCAGCCGCAGCGCCGGCCGCTGGTATCTGCTCACACAAGCCGTCGGCGTTCAGCCGTCAGCCGTCAGCGCCGTGGAACAGATTGCGCGCCAATTGCTCCGACGGTACGGGGTGGTGTTCCGCGATCTGCTCGGGCGCGAATCCCTCAGTCCGCCCTGGCGCGACTTGCTGGTGCACTATCGCCGGCTGGAGTCGCGTGGGGACATCAGAGGGGGGCGTTTCGTCGCCGGCTTTGTCGGGGAGCAGTTTGCGCTGCCGGAAGCGGTGGAGTCGCTTAGGGCCCTGCGGAGGGCCGGCTCCGCGACGGGAGGGCCGGAAATCAAGCTTTCCGGCGCGGACCCGCTGAACCTGGCCGGGATCATTCTGCCGGGGCCCCGCGTGCCGGCCCTGCCCTCCAACTATGTGGTGTTTCGCGACGGGGTGCCGATCCGGTCCGGTTCGTATCCGCGGGCTGGTGGTACCATGGAGGCGCAGAGCGACCGGCTGGTGATCGCTCTGCGCCTCCGAGATTAACGGCCGGTGTGACTGACGTTCAGACGGGGATCGGCGGCCCGCTCGTCGTGCAGGGCCGCCACCAGTTCGGCCGGCGTGGTTCGGTCGGTCGGCACGAGCACCGAGTACTTCTCCCGCATGAGTTGGAAGAACGTCGCCTGCCGCTCCTCCGGCACTCCCAGCAACGAGCCCAATGAGGTCAGGTATTCGCCCCGACCCTGAGACATGTCCTGCTTCACGTTCTCGAAGTTGAAGGCCGTAAAGGCGTCCACCTTGAATTCGTCCTTCACGATGCCGTCCTCGGTGAACCAGGCCGCGCCGGACGTGCTGGACAGGATGTCCGTCGTGGGATCGGTCGTCGCCTTGATCAGGCCCTTGGTCGTGCAGGCGGGCAGGGTCAGCATGAGCAGAGCGGCGGAGAACAACAGAGGAGCCAGACGGTTGGAGCATTGCATCGGATGACCTCCCATCATACTTGCGAGAACGCCGTGGTGCGCCGGTCCATTCGCGTCAGCAAGCTAGCAGCCACCATGGCTGCTGGCAAGCCTCAGGCCTGCTGGCCCGGCACCGGCAGCCCTACCATTTCCATGATCCGCAGCGCGTTGGTCGTGGGGCAGGGGCCTGGCCGCAAGCGATAGTCGAACGAGAGCGCCTTCGCCTCCACCCGTTCCTGAAAGTGGGCGTTGGTCGCGGCCGGCAGCTCCCGCTCAAGTTGGGCCAATTCCAGATCGTGCGTGGTCACGAGGCCCAGCCCGTTGCTCTGGGCCAGCGCCTGGATGAAGGCCCGGCTGCCGGCCAGCCGTTCGCGGTTGTTCGTGCCCTTGAAAATTTCGTCGATCAAAAACAACAGCGGGTGCGCCCGGCGGTCCTGCGCCGCATCGAGCAGTTGTTTCAGCCGCTTCACCTCGGCATAGAAAAACGACAGCCCCGCTTCGAGCGAATCGTCCACCCGGATGCAGCAGGCGATGCGGACCCAGCTCCAGTCGAACGAGGCGGCGCAGACCGGCGCGCCGGCTTGCGCCAGGCAGGTGTTGTTGCCGATCGTGCGCAGGAACGTGCTCTTGCCGGACATGTTGGAACCGGTGATCAACAAAATCCGGCCCAGGCCTTGAAGGTCCAGATCGTTGGACACCCGGTTGGCCTTGGGCAGAAGGGGATGGCCGAGCGCGTTGGCCAGGATCGAGGCCGGACATCCGTTTCCTGCCGCCGGCTCGATGGGCTTGGGCCACCGGTACTCGGGGTGCAGATAGGCGAAGGTGCCGAGCGCCGACGCGGCGTCCAGTTCGGCCAGACGGTCCACCCAGGCCGGCAGCTCGTGGCGCAGCTGCTGGCGGATGGTCTCCAGCTTCTGGGTGAACCACAGGTCCCAGGGGACGAGGGCGTTGGCGGCCAGGTGCACGAGGGGATGGGCGCGCAGGCTGAGCGCTTGGCTGATCCGCGCCAATCGGGCGAGGGGGAGGGAGGGTCTGGCCGTTCCCCTGAGAATCGGCTCGCAGCAGCGACGCACAATGGGCGTCGAGGTGAACGACCGGCTTTCCAGATAGAGGCACAGGGCTCCCAGCCGGTTCAATTCCTGCTGAAGCGAGAGGGAACGGCCGAAAACCGGCGCGGTCCTGCCCGACGTAAGCAACTGCACGGCGGCATAGGCGGCAAAGGACAGGATCCAGTAGTTGGGCGCCAGCGCCAGGGACGCCAGCAGGGCCAGGGTCAGTGTGGCGGCCGCCAGGCCGCTCATGAGCCACAGGAGCGGGCGGAGTCCGGGGAATCCGGCCGGCTGGTCGAGCAGGGCCTGAATCCTGGCGCAATCAATCTCGGCGTCGGCCGTTCCCGCGGCGAGGGCGAGCCGGTCCCGCAGGAGCGGGAGGCGGGCCAGTTCTTTGATCAAGTCCTGCCGTGCCTGCCAGGCGGTCGGGTCGGGCAACCGGTCCGTTTGCTGCAGCAGCCAGCCGGCCAGCCGTTCGCGCCCTGCGGACAGGACCGTCGTATTGAGCAGGTGGAACAGCGAGTGGGGGCCGGTGATGTCGAGGTCCCCCGCGTAGGGATGGCCGTCGGGCACCGGGATCGGCCTTGTGGGAATGATGGGCCAATCCAGCGCCAACCGGGCCACATGCCGGCGCTTGATGGTCCGCCAGTTACGTAATTGCTGCAAATGGTCTTCCAGCCTGTTATGATAGCGTGCGACGATCAGAAACAGGACGATGAACAGGCCCAGCAGGCCGTTGCCGAGGTGGAACCAGGCCTGTCTGTAGGCTGCCACCGACGCGGCGGCGCCGATGAGAAAAATGGCCAGACGCCAGCGGCTGAAGGACGCGCTGGTTTCTTCGCCCCGCGCGAGGAGCCGGTCGGCGCGGCGGATCAGCCGTTGAAGCGCGTGGCCACGGTCCTGTGCCGGTCGTGGAGGGGGCGAGTCGGACATGGGGGGACCTTACCTGCTTGCGTCAGTTTGCGTCAACGGGGCAGCATGGCGCTATGGCGCGTGAATGGGTCGAAGTATCCGTGCGATGCTCCCTGGACCCGGGCGAACTGCTCGGCATGCTGGACGATCCGGCCGTGACCGGCGCCTGGGAAGACCAGGGGATTGTCCACCTGTACTGGCCCGGCGACCGTTGGAGCGAGGATCGCCTGGAGACCTTGACGGCCTTGCTTCGGCAGGCGGAGCCGGGGTTGCCGAACGATTGCTTGTCGTGCGCGTGGGTGCCCGATCGGGATTGGAACGAGGAATGGGCCAGATCGGTCAAACCGCTGCGCGTCGGCCGGCGGCTCGTGATCCGTCCCAGTTGGGAGCCGGCGGCGGCCCGGCCCGGCGAGATCGAGTTGATCCTGGACCCCAAGCAGGCTTTCGGGACCGGCCACCATGCCACGACGCGGATGCTGTTGGAGCGGCTGGAGGAGCTGATCCATGGCGGCGAGCGCATCCTGGACGTGGGCACGGGGAGCGGCATTTTGGCGATGGCGGCGCTGAAACTCGGCGCCGCGTCCGCCCTGGCGATCGACTACGACCCGGTGGCGATCGATTGCGCGAAAGACTATGCGGAACAGAACGGATTCGGCGTGGAATTGGAACTCCGCACGGCCGCGTTGAGCGATCTGCCTGCGGAGGATTCACGTCCCGTGCATCTTGTGCTGGCGAATCTGGATCGGAACACGTTGTTGGGCGCTGCGCCCTTGTTCGCGCCCTATCTTGAGCGTGGCGCGCGGCTGGTGTTGTCCGGCCTGCTCGTTGACGATCGGGCGGAGATCGTCTCGACGTTCGCGTCGGTGGGAGGAGCCGTGCAGATATCCCGTGAGGCGGAAGGCTGGCTGATGCTGGAGCTGCTCCGTCCCGAATCCTGCGAGGGCGTGTAAGCGATGATCCTCCGTCCTCAATCCTATGTGCATCAGATCAGCGTCTCCAACGGGGGACTCCCCAAGCTGCCGGTGCCGCAGGCGCGTATCGCGAAGCTGGGGGTTGAAGGCGATCGTCAGCGGAACACGTTGCTGCATGGAGGACCGGATCGCGCGGTCTGTCTATTTTCGTTGGAGCGCATCGAGGCGCTCCGGGCAGAGGGCCACCCGATCAAGCCCGGCTTGGCCGGCGAGAACCTGACGCTGGCCGGTCTTGATTGGGATCGCCTGCAACCAGGAGGGCGAATCAGGGTAGGGGAAACGGTCCGGCTGGAAGTCATGAGCTATACCCCTCCTTGCAAGCAGACGAACTGCTGGTTCATCGACGGGAATCCTGAGCGGATCGATCAGCGGGCGTATCCGGGTTGGAGCCGGCTCTATGCCAAGGTGTTGGAAGAGGGGGTGGTGCGAGTTGGGGATCGCGTGACGGTGGAAGGCGTTGAGGAATGAACCGCACCCTTGAGCCGGAATTGATGGTGGACGAGGCCCAATGCCTGGCCTATGCCTAGGCAGACTTCTCGCAAGAGAACCAAACGTTCGTGGACCTGTTTCGTGGCTACTATCCGGAGATGGTCGAGGGCCATGTGCTGGACCTGGGCTGCGGTCCCGGCGATATCCCGATTCGATTCGTGCGGGCGCTGCCCGATTGCCGCGTAACGGGGGTGGACGCCTCGGCGCCGATGATCCGTCTGGCGGAAGCCGCCGTGCAGGCAGCGGGATTGGCCGACCGCATTGCTTTGCGGTGCGAACGGGTTCGGTCGCTCCAACTCGCGGAGCCGGCCGATGCGGTGATCTCCAACAGTCTGGTGCATCATCTGCCCAATCCGCTTCAGTTTTGGTACGAACTCAAACGGCTGGTGAAGCCCGGCTCCTTCGTGCTGGTGATGGATTTGCTCAGGCCCGAGTCGCCGGAAACGGCCCAGGCCATTGTGGACCGGTATGCGGCCCATGAACCCGCGGTGCTCCGTCATGATTTCTACCACTCCCTCATGGCGGCCTTCACGGAAGACGAAGTAGCGGCGCAGTTGGCCGAGCTGAACCTGAGCCGCTTGCTGATCGACGTCCCGGACGATCGGCATTGGGCGGTCGGCGGCCGGCTCTACTGAATCCTGAGGAAGAATGGCATGGGTCAGAAAGACGACAGAGCCGAACTAGTACGGCTGCGCGCACGCGTGGCCGAGCTGGAGCGGTTGTTGAAGGCGCACGAGCAAGCGGCACGCTCAACCGCACCACCCGGCAAAGGCATGAACCCGATCGGCGAGCATGCGGAGGCGTTGCGCGCCATTGCCGCCGGGACGGCTACCGCGCTCGGCGGTGAGTTTTTCCCTTCGCTGGTCGCCAATCTCGCCTCGGCGTTGAATGTCCGATACATCTACATCGGAACGTTGTGCGAGCCGAAGCGAGACCGGATTGCCACGCTGGCGGCCTGGGCTGACGGGAAATTCCAGGAAAACTTCGAGTACGACCTGGCCGGTACGCCTTGCGAGCAAGTGGTGGCCCGAGGCCTGTGCTATTACTGTCAGGATGTCCAGCAGGTGTTTCCAGAGGACCGTTTTCTGGTGGACATGGGCGTGCAGAGTTATTGCGGCACGCCCCTGCTTGACCGATCGGGGCGTGTGATG
>JBJTAZ010000138.1:0-8953 GCA_046091085.1 Nitrospiraceae bacterium | reverse complement strand
TGCTTGACTTTGCTGGGAAGTCCATGAAATACTGTTTGTTAAAATTTGAGCGTTTTGCTGCGAGGCGGCAAGCCTTTCTCAGATTCTGGCAATAGCGCTTAGGGGGCTTGTGGCTCAATTTCTGAAGGAGGGTGTAAGCAGACATGGCACTGTTGCAACAGATTAATAATCCAGCAGATCTCAAACGGTTGGCTCCTGAGCAGCTTCCCATTCTCTGCGAAGAAATCAGAGAGCAGATCATCACAGCCGTAGCGAATGTGGGGGGGCACTTGGCTTCCAACCTCGGGGTGGTCGAGCTCACGGTTGCGCTGCACTACTTGCTCGATACGCCCATGGACAGGATCGTGTGGGATACTAGCAACCAGGCCTATACACATAAGCTGCTCACGGGCCGCAGGGATCAATTCCATACGTTGCGGCAGTATGGCGGGCTGAGCGGGTTCTGCAAGCGAGAAGAGAGTGAGTATGACACGTTCAATGCCGGCCATGCAGGAACCGGGGTTTCAGCTGCGCTTGGGATGGTGGGGGCCCGCGAACAGCTAGGCCAGTCGAATAAAGTGGTCTGTGTGGTGGGCGATGGCGCGATGACGTCAGGTATGACTCTTGAGGGGCTACATCATGCCGGCGGGTTGGGGAAGGACTTTCTCGTCATTCTCAACGACAACCAAATGTCAATCTCCAAGAATGTTGGCGCTATTTCCGCGTACCTCAATAGAACGTTTACCGGTGAGTTCTATACGAAAATCAAGGAAGAAACCAAGCATTTCTTGCAGGCTATCCCGCAGATCGGCCAGCCCATGCAGAGAATGGTGCACCGGGCCGAAGAATTGGCGAAAGGGATCATTCTGCCTGGGTTGCTGTTTGAGGAGTTGGGCTTCCGATATGTCGGTCCGATCGATGGCCACGACTTTGAGCACCTGCTTCCAACCCTCGAAAATGTCGGACGATTGAAGGGTCCCACGCTCTTGCACGTGATCACCAAAAAGGGGTTGGGCTATGAGCCGGCCATGAAAAACCCTGTGTGGTTTCATGCCTGCCCGTCGTTTGTGCGCGAGACCGGAAAACCGGCGGCGAGGGCGCCGCGACCCTCGTACACCTCATTTGCCATGCAGGCCCTCTCCGAAATGGCCAGGCAGGATTCCCGTATTGTGGCGATTACGGCGGCGATGTGCGAGGGGACGGGGCTGACAGCCTTTGAAAAAGAATTCCCCGATCGAATTTACGATGTCGGCATTGCGGAGCAGCATGCTGTGACGTTTGCCGGCGGGTTGGCGGCGGAAGGTTTACGCCCAGTCGTTGTGATGTACTCAACGTTTTTGCAGCGGGCCTATGACCAAGTCGTTCATGACGTGGCTACCCAGAATCTTCCTGTCACCTTCTGTCTCGACCGCGGTGGACTTGTTGCGGAGGATGGGACCACTCACCACGGCGCGTTCGACTACGCCTATCTGCGGCATATGCCGAACATGGTGGTGATGGCGCCGAAGGATGAAAATGAGCTACAGCACATGGTCAAGACTTGCCTTCAGTACGATGGGCCTGCCTCGGTTCGGTACCCGCGCGGGGCTAGTTTGGGAGTCAAGATGGACCCGGAACCGGTCGAGTTGTCGCTTGGGAAGGCTGAGTTGCTGAGGGAGGGGACTGACGTGGCGATCGTGGCCATCGGGGTCACTGTGTGGCAGGCCCTGGAAGCAGCTCGGATGTTGGAACAGGAGGGGATCTCGGCCGCAGTCGTGAACGGGCGGTTTGTTAAGCCCTTGGATGACACGCTCCTTGGAGATGTTGCCAAGCGCGTGCGGTGTATGGTGACGGTCGAAGAAGGATGCCGGATGGGCGGGTTTGGGTCTGCCGTGCTCGAGTCCTTGGCCGATCAAGGAATCTTGTTGCCCACCAAAGTGGTGGGTCTTCCTGACTGGTATGTTGAGCAAGGGCCTCAAGACCTCTTGCGTGACAAGTACGGATTAACGGCAGAAGGCATCTATCAAAGCGCCATGGCCTTGCTGGCCAGGGTGCCTGAGCGGGTGGTGTCGCGGTAGTAGCAGGTTTTCTCTTTCATGCATATCACGCGGCGTAAGACTAAACAGATTAGAGTCGGCAACGTCAAGATTGGCGGTGACGCGCCGATCTCCGTCCAGTCAATGACGATTCCCAGCACGAGGGATGTGAAGGCTACGGTCGAGCAGATTCACCAGTTGGAGCAAGCTGGGTGCGAACTGGTCCGGGTCGCGGTTCCGGACATGGAGGCTGCCGAAGCCCTTCCAAAGATCAAGGCCCAAATCACGATTCCGCTCATCGCCGATATTCACTTCGATCACCGCTTGGCTTTGAAGGCTGCGGAGGTGGTGGATTGCGTACGCATCAATCCGGGGAACATCGGCACGTGGTGGAAGACAGCCGAAGTCATTCAGGCGGTCAATGACCGAGGCATTCCGATCCGAGTGGGCGTCAATGGCGGCTCTCTTGAACGGTACCTGCTTGAAAAATACGGCTACCCCACGGCTGAGGCGCTGGCCGAATCGGCGCTGAATGCGGTGCATGCCTTGGAGGACGTCGGCTTCACAAATATGAAGGTGTCGCTTAAGGCCTCTGATGTCCATATGGCCGTCGATGCCTACTGGTTGTTTGCTCAGCAGTCCAACTATCCGTTGCACATTGGCATTACGGAAGCCGGCACTGCGCAAACCGGGGCCGTAAAATCGGCAATTGGCTTAGGATGGCTGTTGTCACAAGGGATCGGGGACACCTTGAGGGTCTCGCTTGCCGCCGATCCGGTCGAAGAGGTGCGGGTCGGGTTCGAGATTTTGAAATCACTGGAATTGCGCCATCGTGGAATTAATGTGATTGCCTGCCCGACTTGTGGGCGAGTGGAAATCGATGTCGTGCGAATGGCCAATGAGCTGGAAAAGCGCCTCGGACACATTACAGCACCACTCAATGTATCAGTGCTGGGTTGCGTCGTGAATGGAATTGGTGAAGGAAAGGAAGCGGATATCGGCATTGCGGGCGGTGAGGGCGTGGGCATATTGTTCAAGAAAGGCAAGCTGGTGCGCAAGGTGCCTATGGATGAACTCATGGACACGCTGATTCGGGAAGTGGAAACTATGGCGAGGGAGCGTGACGCCGAAACCGGGAGTGGTACATCGATGCCGCCGCCAGAGGGACGGGCCGATAGTGAATCCAAATGGGGTTTCGTTGGTCAGCCATCGGCTCCCGCCACGGCTTTGGCTTCAGGGCGGAGTCGTGACATTCCCGTTTTGCCGAGCAAGAGGTAAGGTGCCCATCAGTACCATAGAAGTCATGTGTCCAAGGTCTGCACCACGATCATTCCATCGTTGCGGCGCAGAGAGCTGATCGGTATGATGAGTGCCGAGGCGCCGTACCCAAGTGGCTAAGGGAGCAGTCTGCAAAACTGCGATGCGGCGGTTCGAACCCGCCCGGCGCCTCCATACCGCGCACAGGTTTGTTGTGAAAGCCGATGCTTGTGGATGCCTGACCAAAGCGCGTACGTTGGTGCAGTATTGTTGATGACGTCAGTGCAGGGGAGCGAGCATTTTACGCGTTGGTAGGCTTGGCCCTGCCGGTTCGATAAAAAGGAGCGCGCGCATGGCTGTTCCTGTGTCCCAGATGTAGACGGTTGCCTCATACGTGCTGGCCCAGAAACTCAAGGGCAGTGCGCGATATCCTCTTGTGCTCATGCTTGAGCCCCTCTTTCGTTGCAATTTGGCCTGCGCCGGCTGCGGGAAAATCCAGTATCCCGACCATGTCTTGGACAAGCGGTTGACCCCTGAACAGTGCTGGGCGGCGGCGGAGGAATGTGCGGCGCCGATGGTGAGCATTCCTGGCGGCGAGCCCCTGATCCATCCTGAAATGGCTGAAATTGTGCGTGGCTTGGTCGAGCGTAAGAAATATGTCTACCTTTGCACGAACGCCATACTGCTCGAGCGCAAGCTGGACGAATATCAGCCGTCCAAGTACCTGACGTTCAGCATCCACATGGATGGGTTACAGGAAGAGCATGATCTGGCGGTCTGTCGCGATGGTGTGTACGACGTGGCCGTCAAGGCCATCCGCGAGGCCTTGAAGCGGGGATTCCGGGTGACGACCAATACCACGCTGTTTGATGACGCGAATGTGGAGCGCGTGCGTCAGTTTTTCGACGAGATGATGGCGTTGGGCGTCGAAGGGATGATGATTTCCCCCGGATACAGCTACCAGAAGGCGCCAGACCAGAAGAACTTCCTCAAGCGAAACAGAACACGCGACCTGTTTTCCCGGATACTCTCGGGCCGGAAGCGCGGGTGGCGATTTAACCAGTCTCCGTTGTTCCTAGATTTCTTGATGGGCAAGCGCGACTATCAGTGCACACCATGGGGCAATCCAACCTACAATATCTTTGGCTGGCAAAAGCCGTGCTATTTGCTCCAAGAGGGCTATGTCAAGACGTTTCAGGAGCTGCTGGACCATACGGATTGGGAACAGTATGGCACTGGTAAGAACGAGAAGTGCGCTGACTGCATGGTCCACTGTGGGTACGAGCCGTCCGCTGTCGAAGACACGTTCGGGTCTTGGTCCGGATTCGGTCGAACGGTTAAAGCCACTTTGCTGCCGAACACCTGAGCGTTCGAGGCAGCTGCTCAATACTCCTGCTCACCGTTACTGAGTATGACTGACTCCAAACAGCATGGCCCCGAGGCGCATAGCCTCGAGGGGCGGATCTTTAGGCCGGCAAATCCCAAGGAGCTAGCCGAAGCGGTAGAGAAGGCTTTCGATTACCGCGGTGACGTAACCCTGTCGCTGACTTCCGGCACCACGGTCGAAGGCTATCTCTTCAACCGCACTCCAAGCGGATCCAGGCCGTTTTTGCAGATTTTTCCAAAAGACCAGTCGGGCGAACGTCTGATCGAGTACGCCGACATCGTCTCGATCTCCTTCAGCGGCAAGGATACGGCTTCGGGGAAATCTTGGGAAGCCTGGGTTGATAAAAAAGAGTCGCAACGGCACGAAGAGGCAGAGCAAGCGGCCGCCGACGCGAAGGCTCGGGGACACCTCTAGCCGCCTCAACCTAAGAGAATACTTCCATTCCAGTCCTGCTTCTCTAGTGTATGTCTCCCGCTCTTAGCAAACTCTTTTCTGCCTTCTCCTTACCCTCTCAGTACATGTGATAGGCCGCGACTGGACAGGGGATTCCTATTATTGACAAAGCCCAGGGCCTATGCTAGAAAGTCAAGCGAGACCGTGTTTTTGTGTGTGTGTTGAAGGTGAGGCGCCGCCAAGGCTTTTGGATATGGATGCGGCGAAACAGTCTCCGAACCGACTACGACACAAGAACATCGCAGCGCTATTTAAGGCAGTGACGCGAATCGCCATGGCCGCTGCAATAAGCGTGATCAGTGGCACCACTCATTTTGTTAGCGTCGCTGGCGCTATGCATGAGGTAGATCACCGCTTTACGATTCAAGGCTATGTGTGCGGAGCGGATGGTAAGCCGGTTGCCGAGACGAAGGTAATCGTCAAGGACACGCGGGTGTCCATCGGGACCGCCGTTTTCACCGACTCACAGGGTTATTACAAGGCGGTTCTGCACCTCCATAATGACAATCGTGGCGATCCCATTTTGGTAGGCGCGCTTGAGCGGGAGCAAAGGGTCACCGCGCAGTTCGATCCGGCGAATGTCAAGGACGAACGGCAGGTGACGGTCAATATCGGATCGGGTTGCGAAGTTCATTCTCAAGTGTCCGCTCGCTGGGCTTACTATGGCGTTGGTGTCGGTCTTGCGGCGGTGGCGATAGCCGTTGGCGTGGGTTTTGTGAGGAGGCGCCAGCGGGGGCAAAACCAAGGGAAGGGGCAGCGCAGATAGATCAGTGCATAGCGTGAGATGGTTGGCGATCTGGGCAAATGGCGCTTTTGCTTCGGGTCAGCAGGCTCGGGCGAAAGCGTCTTCATTTGTCGTATTCCATATGATGGCATGATAGCTCTTCATGAGTGATTTGTTGCATATTACTTCTGTTAAGTGTTGGGCAACAGAAAGGAGCGGGTGGACACATATGAATCGGACGACTTGGTTTCACGCGATGACGTTGGCTGGTGCGGTCGCGATCGGTTTGGGGCTTGCCGGCTGTGGGGGCGGTGAGGGAGGGGGAGAGGGTCCGGTCGTGGCGCCTCCGCCTCCGCCGGCTGAATATGCCGACAAGCACATGCCGGCCGGTTGGTGGGCTGACGACAAGATTATCGAGGAGGGGCGCCAGTTGTATATTGGCGCCAAGAATCCGGATGTCAATTGTGCCAGCTGCCATGGCAAGGATGGGAAGCCGGTTAAGGCGGGCGCAAGAGACTTCCGCAACACAGAGCGCATGAAATTATATTCCGACTCTGTGTGGTTCTGGCGTATTTCCGAGGGTGTCCCGAACACGAAAATGAAGGCCTGGAAGACCAAGCTGCCCGAGGAGGACCGGTGGAAGCTCGTAGCTTTCGAGCGGACCGGGGGGTTGAAGGGCCAGGAGTGGGACGAAGCCAAAAAGTCCTGGGTGCCTGTGGGCAGTGCGGGAGCGGCAGCTCCGGCGGCGGTCCCTGCGCCGGCGGCTGCTGGGGCGGCAATTCCAGCTGCACCGGCTGCTGGCGGAAAGTAGTCTAGGGATTTCGGAGGGGGGCGGCGAGACACCATGACAATGTGGCAAAGAAGTTTGCTCATCGCGCTTGGCCTGCTGATGGTATTGGGGGCAACTGCCTATGCCCAGGTGCCTAATGCGCCGGTTGGCGAATTTCCCTACACGGGAAACCGAACGGCTGTTTGGATCGTCGCCCAACTCCACATTCTGTTTGCCGGATTCATCCTCGGCGCTCCGATCTTTGTAGTGATCTCGGAGTGGTTGGGGTATCGGCGGCAGGATCCGCGGTACGACCGGCTGGCCAAGGAAGTCACCAAGGTCACCGTCATTCTCTATAGTATGACCGCGCTGACGGGGGGCCTGTTCATCTTTGTTCTGCTGGCGACTTACCCGCAGTTTACCACCTGGCTGATCAACCACTTCTTTTTGATCTTTGCGGTGATTTATCCCCTGTTGTTCATCGGGGAGACAATTGTTCTATACCTCTACTTTTACAGCTGGGATGCCTGGAAAGGGGAGAAGAAAGGGCGTCATATTGCCCTCGGTGTGTTGCTGAATTTGATCGGGACCATCACGTTGTTCGTAATCGACGGGCCGACGTCCTTTATGAATACACCATCCAAAGCGGTGGAAGGCATCTCCTTGGCAGATTTCATCCAGACGGCCTCGCTGTGGGACAAGATCTTTAACTATTCCTGGATGCCGCTGAATCTGCATCGATTGGTTGGCAATGTCACTTTCGGAGGGTTCATCGCCGGACTCATTGCGGCGTATATGTTCATGGGGGCCAAGAACGACGAAGAACGCTCGTATTATGACTGGATGGGTTTTGTCGGCAACTTGATCGGGGTGGGTGCGCTCCTGTTTCTGCCATTCATGGGGTACCTTCTGGCCTACGAACTCTGCGACTACGACGCCTCCATTTGTCCCTATATGATGGCGGATCAGCTCTCGATGTTCTTCGAGATGCAGGGGGCTATGATCGGGTTGATCTTTCTGGCCAGCAACTATTACATCTGGCTCAGCATGAAACGTATCGAGGGTGTTGAGCGTGTTCGCATGTCCGTACTGAGCATGTTGGTGATGATCGCCCTGCCCTTTGTGATGACCTACACGTGGACGATCTTTCCGGCGCCGGACCCCAAATCGCTTGCCGTGTTGCTGCCGCTGGTGCTTGCGCCGTTGGTCTTGGGTAAAGTCATTCCTCCGCTCGGACGGATTACGGTATCCTCGCGGGTGTTTATCAAGGTCGGATTTTTGATGGTGGTGGTCGGCAATGCGATTTGGATGACGCCGCACGGGTTTGTGGCCACTCAGGCCTTGGCGACGGAACATTTGGAGTTGCCGTCCGACTATGGATTTCTGGCGCTGATGCCGGCCAAGAACAGCGCAGCGTTCACCTTGGTCTTTGTGACCGTCATGAACTACATCCTCTATAACCGCGCCATCAGGCAGGGAACGATCGTGTGGGGCAAAATCGACTTCGCTTCGCAATTCGTGCTGATCTTCTTGGCCTTCAGTGCGATCTGGACGATGGGCTTGATGGGAGCGGTGCGGTCGTTGCTCAGAAAATACTTTCATACGTACAATCTGCTGCCAGACTTCACTGCAGAATCCTTCACGCCGACATTGTCTTATGCGGCTTGGTGGATTACGGGGATTACGTTGGTCTTTTACATCGTGGTGAGCTTTGCCATTGTAGTTACCTTGCGGGTGGCGGACCCGAAAAAAGGGCATGCAGCGGAAGCTAAACCGGTGCCTGCCGGGGCCGAATAGGAAAGTCAGGGGAAGACGGCACTCATTGAGACGAGGCGCGCATGGCTGAACAGCCGAGTTTAATCAAGAGCATAATCAAAAAAGGCATCATTGGAGTGGCGATCGGGGGCATCTTTGTGGGTGTGGCGATCGCGTTGCACTTCCCGCCCATCTTCCAGGGAATGTTCTTCGGATACGCCATGTTGGGTGCAGCGGTGTTCATCCTGCTGGATGCGCCTTCGCTGAAACCGATCAGCGGCGTCAAGGCGGTCTTCGCGCTGATGGTATTCTACGCGGTCTTATCCGTTGTATACATTGGGGGAGCGTCGAATCTTCCCCAGTACGATCCGGAGGATGAAAAGGGCAAGATTGAAAAACTGCTCAAGGCCAAGCGGGCCGCTTCGGAGCAAGGGAAAGCGGAAGAGTTGCTGGCTCGCGCCAAGGCGCTCTCTGAAAAAGCGGATACGATTATGGCTCGGCTTCACGCTGTGGGAGGCGGAGAGGCAGCTGAAGCCCCGCCTGGAGAAGGTGGAGCGAATCCTGCGGGCGCATCGGGAGCGGGGGGGGAGCGTGGGGACATGGGCAAAGTAGAG
>JBJTAZ010000137.1:0-9097 GCA_046091085.1 Nitrospiraceae bacterium | reverse complement strand
GAGCACTTCACCCGCGTACCTAATTCCTTTTTGCTTGTAGACGTCAGGGGGCTTGATCGCTCGCAAGTCCGCGGCGGCCTGACCCACTTTCCGCTTGTCGATTCCCTTGATCGTGACGATGGTTTGCTTGTCCACCTTGGCCTCAATGCCCCTCGGCACGGTGTACACGACCGGATTGACATAGCCAACGCTTACACTGAGCGACTGCCCCTGTAGCTGGGCTTTGTAGCCCACGCCGGTAATCTCCAAGGTCCGCTCGTACCCCTTCGTCACTCCGACGATCATGTTACTGATCTCAGCCCGGGTCAGTCCATGCAACGCCCGCAACTTTGGATCGTTGCCCGTCCGGCTGGCTTGCACGTGGCCATCCGCCACTGCCACACTCACCCCTGGCTCAAGCGTCCATTCCAGGCGTCCCAACGGACCCTTGACGGACACTAACCGATCTGCGACTTTGACTTCCACCCCGGAAGGAATGGACACTGGCTTTCGACCCAACCGCGACATGATGCTCCTCGACTGCTCTCGTGCGTTATGACCTGGCCGGCCCGCTCAGCCGGTTCACCAAATGTTGCACAGGACTTCGCCGCCCAAACTGGCCTTGCGGGCCTCCTGATCGGTCAGAAGGCCCTTCGACGTGGAAAGAATGGACAGACCCATTCCCCCCATCACCGGCTTCACATTACGCTTCCCTGCATAAACACGCTTGCCCGGGGTGCTGATCCTGGACATCCCGGTGATCACCGGCTTCCCCTCGCCCACGTACCGCAATTGCACCCGAAAAGCCGGGTGCCCGTCGGCAGTTGCTGACTCGTAGCCGGCGATAAACCCTTCCGACTGCATGACGCGCAGCAATTCGCCCTTGAGCTTCGAGGCAGGCACCGTAATGGCCTCATGCCCGCGCCGTGCTCCGTTTTGAATGCGAACCAGAAGGTCCGCGATCGGATCCGTCATCATAGTGTTGACTCCATCACAAGCGATCGATCTTCGGTTTCAGGATGCGTGCGATCGCACCTTGAGTACTTCCGACTACCAACTTGACTTCGTCACTCCGGGAATTTCTCCACGCAAACTCAAAAGCCGAAAGCAGATTCTGCACATTCTAAACCGCCGCAGAAACCCGCCCCCTCGTCCGCACAGCGGGCACCGGTTATACCCTCGCACCTTGAACTTGGGCTCAGCCGCCGATTTGTTCCGCAGAGCTTTACGTGACACGCATCCTCTCCTTCGCCAGACTGCACACCAATCGCATCAGACCCTAAACGGCATTCCGAGATGGCGCAGCAAGGCCTTACCTTCATCGTTCGTCTTAGCCGTCGTGACAATGGTGATATCCATCCCATGGATGGACGCCACGCTGTCATACTTGATCTCCGGAAAAATCAGCTGCTCTTTCAATCCCAATGTGTAATTGCCTCGCCCATCGAATGCCTTTGGCGACACACCGCGGAAATCGCGGATCCGCGGCAGGGCCACACTGACAAGCCGGTCCATGAACTCATACATCCGGTCACTTCGCAAGGTCACCTTGGCGCCAATCGGCATGCCCTGCCTAAGCTTAAAGCCCGCAATGGCCTTCTTCGCCTTGGTCACGACCGGCCGCTGCCCAGTAATAACCCCCAACTCAGCCGTCGCGCTCTCCAACAGTTTCACGTTCTGAATGGCTTCGCCCATGCCTACGTTCAAGACGATCCGCTCCAACTTGGGCACTTGCATGGGGTTTTTGTATCCAAATTCCTTCATAAGGGCAGGAATCACTTGCCCCCGATATGCATCCCTCAGCCTCGGAGGCAACTTTGGGCCGGACGGCTTTTCCGTAGAGGTCTTCTTTTCTTCCGCAGGCCCCTTGGCCGCCGTCGCCACTTCTTTTTTGGGAGACCGCGCCGCCGGCTTCTTTCCAGCGCCTTTATCTGCAGACTCCTTTTCGCTCTTTGCCATGATGTTCGTTCCCAGCCTTATTCGATCACCGCCTGGTCCTTCCGGGAAATCCGCACCCTGTTGCCATCAGGCAGGGTTTTGATTCCAAGACGCACAGGCTTTTGAAGAGTCGCGCTATAAAACATGACATTGGAAATGGCGAGGGGCGCCTCACGTTCCAGAATGCCCCCTTGCCGAGTCTTCGGATTGGGCTTGGTCTGGCGCTTGACGATGTTGAGCGTCTCCACCGTCACCCGTGCCCGCGCGCGATCGACGGTCAGCACCTTCCCAGTCTTGCCTCGCTCACGCCCTGCGATCACCATAACGGTGTCGCCCTTCTTAATTTTGGTCTTGATCGGTCCCTGATTCGGCATGGTTCCCTGTTCCAGTCCTAAAGTACTTCCGGAGCCAACGAGATATTCTTCATACACTTCTTCCAGCGCAGCTCCCGGGCGACTGGACCGAAGATACGGGTGCCGATTGGCTCGCCTTGCGCATTGATGAGCACGCAAGCGTTGCGGTCAAACTTGATGTAGGAGCCATCCTCCCGGCGCACGCCCTTCGTGGTCCGAACGATGACAGCCTTGCTCACATCACCCTTCTTGACCGTCGCTTGCGGGATGGCTTCTTTCACCGCCACCACCACGATGTCACCCAAGGACCCATATCGCCGCCTCGAACCGCCAAGGACATGAAAGCACATGACCTGCTTGGCGCCAGAGTTATCGGCGACATCCATGTAACTATAGTTCTGAATCATGAGAGTTCCTTACCCGTGACGACTCTACGGTCAGTCCGGTTGCCCCCGCTCCACGATTTCAACCACACGCCAATGCTTGTCTTTACTGATCGGTCTGGTTTCGATCAGTCGAACCCGGTCACCCACCTTGCAACTGTTTTGTTCATCATGGGCCTTCAACCTGGTGACACGGCGCAAGACTTTGCGATAAACCGGATGGGACACAAACCTATCCACTGCCACCACAACCGTCTTGTTCATCTTGTTGCTCACGACGTTGCCGACCCATTCCCGCCGCTTCTCCGTCTTTTCCTGCTTGATCATGATCCCTCACGCACACTGCCGGACCCGCCGGCTGCAGTTTTCTGACGCAGGATGGTTTTCACCCGCGCCAGATCGCGTCGGGTCTGGCGAATTTTCATGGGATTCTCGACCCGTCCGGTGGCGAGCTGAAAGCGCAAGTTGAATACTTCCAGCTTGAGTTGTTTTTCCTTCTCAGCCAACTCGGCTGGCTCCATCCCTCTGAGATCTTTCACATCCATCGCAGCAACCCCATTCCTTCCCGACAAAACCCTTAGAACGCGTTGCGCGCCACAAACTTGGTCGCGATCGGCAACTTGTACGCAGCCAACTTCAGCGCCTCTTCCGCCACCTCTTTGGTTACGCCATCCATCTCGTAGAGCACCCGTCCAGGCTTGACCACAGCTACCCAGTATTCCGGATTGCCCTTCCCCTTGCCCATCCGAGTTTCAGCCGGCTTCTTGGTGATAGGCTTGTCTGGAAAAATTCTGGTCCAGACCTGCCCGCCACGCTTCACGTGCCGCGTGATGGCAATCCGGGCTGCCTCAATCTGGCGACTGGTGATGCGCCCCGGCTCCATGGCCTTGAGGCCGAACTCCCCCAAGGTCACTTGGCCGCCGCGGTAGGCTTTCCCCCGCATCCGCCCATTTTGCATCTTTCGAAATTTGACCTTCTTCGGTGCCAGCACAGATATGCCCCCTTCGCCTACCGGTTATCGTTCTTGCCGCCGCTCGAACCCAACCTCGGCCTTTTCCGGCTGTACGGGGGGAGTCTCGCCCCGATAAATCCAGGTCTTGACCCCGATCTGGCCCATGGTCGTGTGCGCTTCAGCAAAGCCGAAATCAATATAAGCCCGCAGCGTATGGAGGGGCACACGCCCCTCTCGGTACCACTCGGTTCTAGCGATCTCCGCTCCGCCCAAGCGCCCGGCGCAGGTCACCCGAATGCCTTGCGCGCCAAGCCGCAACGCCGCCGCCACGCTGCGCTTCATAGCCCGCCGAAACGCAACGCGCTTTTCCAACTGGACGGCAATGTTCTCGCTTACCAACTGAGCGTCCAATTCAGGCTTCTTAATTTCCTTCACCGTGATGTACACTTGCGTCCCGTACTGCTTTTCCAACATTGCCTTCAACTTATCAACTTCCGCGCCCTTGCGTCCGATGATGATCCCCGGCCTGGCCGTATGGATAATGACCCGCGTTTGATCGCCGGATCGTTCAATCTCCACTTTCGCCACTCCGGCGTGATAGAGCTTCGCTTTGACCACCTTGCGGATTTGAATATCCTGATGCAGGAGCTTGGCGAACTCTTTATCCGCATACCAGCGCGAACTCCATGTCCTGGTATACCCTAAGCGATACCCTACCGGGTGCGTCTTATGTCCCATGTCGTCCCGTTGACCCCTTTGTTCATTCTCGGCCCATGCGCCGAGCTACGGCTTCGCCGCCGACTCCGGCGCGGACACGACCAGCGTAATGTGGCTCGTCCGCTTATGGATACTGAACGCCCGGCCCTGAGCACGAGGCCGGAACCGCTTGTAGGTCGGGCCACAATCCACTGAAGCACGCGACACCCACAAGGACTCACTGTCACCGAGCTCCTTCTGCTCCGCGTTGGCCACGGCCGATCGGAGAAGTTTTTCGATGACCTTGGCCGCAGCTCGCGGGGTGTACCTCAGCAGGCTCAGCGCGTGCGGAACCCGCTGCCCGCGGATCATGTCCACCACTGCACGGGCCTTTCTCGGCGCGACCCGCACAAATTTCAAAATCGCTTTTGCCTCAGCCATAACTACGCTCCCGTCCTACTTCAACGCGACTGCTTTTTCGGTTCTTGCGGCCCCATGGCCTTTGAAAAACCGCGTGGGCGCGAACTCTCCCAACTTGTGCCCCACCATATTCTCCGTGACAAAAACCGGGATGAATTTCTTGCCGTTGTGCACCGCAAAAGTGTGACCAATCATGTCAGGCACAACGGTTGAGCGTCGCGACCACGTCTTGATGATCTTTCGATCCTTGGTTTCATTCTGGTGCTCCACCTTTTTGAGCAAGTGAGCATCCACAAAAGGCCCCTTACTGACTGATCTCGGCATCGACGTCTCCTCGAATCTCGGCTAACGCACGCCCCGCTTGCGCCGGGTAATGATGAACTTGTCCGTACGCTTATTCTGACGAGTCTTGTATCCCTTGGTGGGAAGCCCCCAAGGCGACACCGGATGGGGATTCCCTTGACCGGACTTACCCTCGCCGCCCCCGTGAGGATGGTCAACCGGGTTCATGACTACGCCACGCACATGCGGACGACGAGCCCGCCAACGGGACCGCCCCGCCTTCCCCACCGTTTCATTCTCGTGATCCAAATTCCCGACCTGACCCACCGTCGCCATGCAGGCGGCCAAAATACGCCGCATCTCTCCAGACTTAAGGCGCACCTGAGCGTAGATCCCATCCCGCCCCATGACCTGCGCAAACCCGCCGGCACTGCGAATCAACTGTCCACCCTTGCCGGGCTTCAATTCGATATTGTGAATCGTCGGACCCAGCGGCATGCTCGCCAACGGGAGGGCATTGCCAGGCTTTACTTCGGCGTTCGGCCCGGACTGCACAAGATCCTTCACGGCCAGTCCTTGCGGAGCCAGGATGTACCGCTTTTCCCCGTCTGCATAGTGCAAGAGAGCAATGCGAGCCGAGCGATTCGGGTCGTATTCGATCGCCGCAACTTTGGCCGGCACACCCGCCTTATCTCGCTTAAAATCAATGGTCCGATACAGCCGTTTATGCCCACCCCCACGAAACCGGATGGTCATCCGGCCGTCATTATTCCGCCCGCCTGGGCGAATATGAAACTTGGTGAGGCTCTTTTCCGACTTCTTCTTGGTGAGAGCCTCCCCAGTGACAGCGGTCATCCCGCGACGCCCTGGTGAAGTCGGCCGATATTGCTTCAATCCCATGCTTTCCTCAGCTATCAGTTCTTTAGAGCTAGTTACGCACTCTCGTAGAGTTCCAGCTTTTCGCCTTCCTTCAGCGTCACGATCGCCTTCTTCCAGTCCGGTCGCTTCCCGGAGAAGCGTCCCAGGCGCTTGGTCTTGCCCATAATGTTGAGAATGTTCACCTTCGCAACCTTGACGTTCAGAGCCGCTTCCACTGCCCGCTTGACCTCGATGCGGTTCGCGTCACGCCGGACCAAGAAGCCGACCTTATTGGCACCTTCACGCATCGCCGTGATCTTTTCCGTTAACAAGGGCTGCACAAGAACATCATGAGCACCCCGCTTCATGACCAAGCCTCCTGAATGCGCGCCACTTCACGCTCGGGAATGACGATCATATCGTACCGAAGCACGTCATAGACGTTCAGTTGAGCGGGGCGGACCAGCTTGACGCCTGCCAAGTTCTGAGCCGCTCGTTCCAAATCCAGCCGCCCCTCGCCGATCACGATCAGCGTCTTTGCAGGCAAACCCAACTGCGCGAGCGTCTTGGCCAAGAGCTTGGTCTTGGGCTTTTCAATCGTCAGCTCGGACACCACCAAGATTTCCCCTGCTGCCAGCTTGGCCGAGAGCGCACTTCGGAGCGCGGCATGATACTTCTTTTTGGGCATCGCATAGTCATAGCTACGCGGCTTCGGACCGAACACGCTCCCGCCATGTCGCCATACCGGTGATCGAATGGAGCCGGCCCGCGCTCGGCCCGTATGCTTCTGCTTCCAAGGCTTTTTCCCTGACCCACTCACCTCACCGCGCCGCAGAGTTGAGGCAGTCCCCTGCCGGGCCGAGGCCTGCTGCATCACGACCGCCTCATGCACCAAATGGCCATCAATGCCGGCCCCAAACAGCCCTGCATGGAGTTCCACTGAACCAACTTTCTTTTTTTGGCTGTCCACCACGTCTACGGTCGGCATCGTCTAACCCTTCTTGGATTTTCTGACTGCCAGGAGTCCGCCGGTTGCGCCAGGTACGGCGCCACTGACAAAGAGCAGATTCTCTTCAGGCCTCGCTTCAATCACCTTCAAGCGCTGGACAGTGACTCGCTCGCTCCCCATATGTCCCGGCAAGGTCTTGCCTTTCCATACACGGGAAGGCCAGGAACTGCTGCCAATGGAACCAGGCGCACGGTGAAACATAGATCCGTGAGTTTCAGGTCCCCCGCGATAATTGTGGCGCCGCATGACCCCCTGGAACCCCTTACCCTTCGAAACCCCTTCCACATCGACCCACTCGCCCTTTTGGAACAGATCCGCCTTGAGTACTTGGCCAACTTGCACATCGCCGAGCTTCTTGAATTCCCGCAAGTGGCGCGACGCCGGGACCTGCTGCTTCTTAAGATGTCCCAACTCAGCCTTCGTCAATTTTCGCTCCGCCACTTCGTCGAAGGTCAATTGGACCGCATCATACCCCTGCCGGTCGCGCGTCCGTATAGCCGAAACCCTGCAGGGGCCGGCCTCGATTACCGTCACAGGGATCAGACGCCCTTCGGCATCATAGATCTGAGTCATTCCCAGCTTTTTCCCTAGCAATCCATTCGTCATAATACGCTCATCATCATCTTTTGGCGTTCAACCCTTAAGCCCCTCTACACTCAGGCTGAAGCTGATCGCCGAGAGCTATTGCTCAGAGTTTAATTTCCACGTCCACGCCGGCAGCCAAATTCAATTTCATCAGTGCATCCATCGTCTCCGGCGTCGGCTCCATGATATCCATCAACCGCTTATGGGTTCGGATTTCAAATTGCTCGCGAGATTTCTTATCCACGTGAGTGGACCGCTGGACCGTAAACTTCTCAATCCGTGTCGGCAGCGGAATGGGCCCGGCGACTTTGGCTCCACTGCGTCGCACGGTTTCCACAATCTCGGCCACCGACTGATCCAACACCCGATAGTCGAAGCCCTTCAACCTGATCCTAATGCGCTGATCCGCCTTCACCACGTTGGTCTCCCCTACGTCCTACGCCAAGATTTCGGTGACGACGCCGGAGCCGACGGTCTTGCCGCCCTCGCGGACCGCGAACCGTAAGCCCTGGTCCATGGCGATCGGCGAAATCAGCTCCGCCGTCACCGACACGTTGTCCCCCGGCATCACCATCTCCACTCCCGGATTCAACTGCACCACCCCGGTCACATCCGTTGTCCGGAAGTAGAACTGCGGCCGGTAGCCGTTGAAGAACGGCGTGTGCCGCCCGCCCTCTTCCTTCGTCAGCACGTAAATCTCGGCCTTGAACTTCGTATGCGGCGTGATGCTCTTGGGCTTGGCCAGCACCATCCCCCGCTCCACGTCTTCCTTCTTCGTCCCCCGCAGCAGCACGCCAATGTTGTCGCCGGCCTGCCCCTCGTCCAACACTTTGCGGAACATCTCGACCCCGGTCACCACCGTCGTCTGGGTCGGCCGCAGCCCCACGATCTCGATTTCATCGCCGACTTTCACCACGCCCTTCTCGCAGCGGCCGGTCACCACCGTGCCCCGCCCGCTGATGGTGAACACGTCTTCAATCGGCATCAAGAACGGCTTGTCCACCGCCCGCACCGGCGTCGGGATATAGGTGTCGACGGCCTCCAAGAGCTTCAAGATCGACGGCACGCCCAGCGGCCCCTGATCCGCTTCCATGGCTTTCAAGGCCGAGCCTTGAATGATGGGGGTCTTGTCCCCGGGGAACCCGTACTTGCTCAGCACTTCGCGCACTTCCAGTTCCACCAGATCCAGCAATTCCTTGTCGTCTACCTTGTCGGCTTTGTTCAGAAACACGACGATGAAGGGCACGCCCACTTGCCGGGCCAGCAGGATATGCTCCCGCGTCTGCGGCATCGGGCCGTCGGCGGCCGAGACCACCAGAATGGCCCCATCCATTTGCGCCGCCCCCGTGATCATGTTCTTGACGTAGTCGGCGTGCCCCGGACAGTCCACGTGCGCGTAGTGCCGTTTGTCCGTCTCGTACTCGACGTGGCTGATCGCAATCGTCATGATCTTGGTCGCGTCGCGCCGCCCCTGCGATTCGCTCGCCTTGGCCACTTCGTCGTAGCTGATGAACTTCGCCATCCCCTTGTCGCTGCACACCTTCGTCAGCGCCGAGGTCAGCGTCGTCTTGCCATGGTCCACGTGCCCGATCGTCCCGATGTTCACGTGGGGCTTGCGCCGCTCGTATTTCGCCTTCGCCAT
>JBJTAZ010000136.1:0-4364 GCA_046091085.1 Nitrospiraceae bacterium | reverse complement strand
ACGATGAAGTTGGATACCACGCGGCCATCGTTAGGGCGCATGCGCGGCCCGAAGGTATTGAAGATGCGGACGATGCGCGTGTCCAAGCCATGATAGCGGTGATAGGCCATGGTCATGGCTTCCGCGAACCGCTTGGCCTCGTCGTATACGCCGCGCATGCCGATGGGATTTACATTGCCCCAGTACGACTCGAGTTGCGGATTAACCATCGGATCGCCATAGACCTCGGAGGTGCTGGCCAGCAGAAACCGCGCACCCTTTGCCTTGGCCAACCCCAGCGCCTTATGCGTCCCCAGTGCCCCGACTTTCAAGGTTGCGATCGGATACTCCAGATAGTCCTGCGGGCTAGCAGGAGACGCAAAATGCATCACGGCGTCCAGGGGGCCATCCACACGAAGATAATCGCAGACGTTGTATTTGACCAGACTGAACCGGTCGTCCCCCATTAAGTGGGCAACGTTTTCTGGACGTCCAGTAAGAAAATTATCCACGCAGACCACGGCATGGCCCTGGCCGACCAACCGCTCACACAGATGGCTACCTAAAAATCCGGCCCCGCCGGTGATTAAGATACGCCTGTTCACCCTATCACTTTCTTGTAGACGGCAATCATTTTCTTGGCTGTCTGGTCCCAAGAGAACTGCGCGGCCCGCGCCGGCCCGCGCGCGCGGAGATCGCGTGCGAGATCGGGATCCGACAACACCTGTACCAGTGCCCGCGCAACCCCCTCCGCATCGGACGGCTCCACCAGCAACGCGGCGTCTCCGGCTACTTCCGGTAACGACGACGCGTTTGAGCTGATCACCGGACAGCCGCAGGCCATCGCCTCCAGCACCGGCAATCCAAATCCCTCATAGCGCGACGGGAACACGAATGCGGCTGCCTGCCGGTAGAGGTCGATCAGCCGGTCGTCGTCCACAACTCCCAGGAACAGTGTCTGCTTCTTCAGTCCCAATTGTTCCGCGCGCGCACGTAGTTCCGGCCGCCGCCGAAAATCTCCGACCAACATCAGATCATGTCCCTCTCGAATCGTGAGGGGAAGCCGCCCACACGCCTCCACCAGTGTCTCCACGTTCTTCGTTGGATCGCCCCCCGCCACGGACAGCACAAACGGACGCCGCCGTTCGGCCCACCCCTTCCCCGTGCCGGGCGTGAACCGTTGAAGATCTATCCCGGGATTCACCACGGTTAGGTGGGGGGCGGGCACGTTAAGATATGTTAAGATATCGCGTCTGGAACAATCGGAGTCCGTCACCACATGATCAATCTTAGCCCATTTGTCTCCCACCAGCACGGACTCGATCAGGCTGTTCAGATTGCGGCGTTGCGCGAGGACAGGGAACAGCATCGGCTTGACATCGTGGACGGTCGCCACAAACTTTGCGCGCTTCCAAACGACGCAGGAATCATGCGGGAAATGTAGTAGATCGTGCGGGCCAGCCAGCCATGGAGCGACCTGCTCCCAGAACCGCCGCTTGAATAGGGGAAATTTGACGGGATGATAGCGAAAATTGGGGTGGTCCGAAAACCGGCCCACCCCTTCCGGCATCAGGATTTCGTATCGATTCTCGCGATCGACCCGCCCCAGCCCCTCGATCAATCCGCGGCAATTCCGGCCAAGCCCCACATTCACATCACGAAGATGCCAGGCCGCGATGAGAATATTCACAGTCCGCTACGAAGCTGCCCTGTCACGATGATCACGTTGGCACCGATCACGATAACGCCCCATGCCCGTTGCGCAGATACCTGGTCCGCCTTCATCATCCCCGCTACGCCGGCACCACATCGGCCATGTCAATCTCGATGGCAACCGCCCGCTGGATCAGATGAACTGAGATGACCAGCCGGTGGTACGCCCCCTTGCTAAGCAGAATGCCTGTGACGCCTGTCAGCGGACCCCGGACGACCTCGACCTTACTTCCTTCGTGCAGGTACAGATGGGCCCCGTAGCGTAGCGTGCTCGCCACAAGGGCATTCAGCGCATCGATTTCTGTGTCCGGAATCGGCTCGGGGCACCCCCCTCCGCCAACGATTCCAACGACGCCGGGCACTTTTAAAACGGACAAGCGGTCCTGCCAGGCAAACCGCGCAAAACAGTAACCCGAAAACAGCGGGGTTTCGATCTCCTTTTTCCGATCCTTCCACTTACTCAGCCGCTTCACCGTCGGCAGCAATTCCTCGGTTCCCTGTGCACCCAGCCGGTCCCGCACTAATTTTTCATGCCTCGAGCGCGTCCGCAGCGCATACCACCGTGCTCTGCCATTGAATTCGCTCATGGCTCCGCCGTCTCACTTACAGGGGAGAAGTGCCCCCTCCTGTGGAAACACGTACTGGCGCCAGGGCGAAGGCCCACTACACCAACCTTTCACGCGACACGCTTGGCGCGGGACAGACCGACTCATATGATCCGCCCATGGCTGCCCCCTAAAAAGTCAAAGCCGCTTTACCGTTGACAAATCCCACCAGCGTCAGATCGTTTCATTGAGCAATATGCTAGCCCGCGCCGCCGTGCCATGGATCACCAGTGGCTCCACCCCAGCCTTCAAAAGCTCCCCCAGGGCCTCCTCAGCCAAAGACGGTTTTACAAAGTGATATATGAGCGAATGTTCTGTGCATAAGTAGGGCCAGAACGTGTTTCCGGCCATGCCGAGCGGAGTCAGTAGATAGGCGATACGGTGGAGGAGAATCGTGGAAATTTTAATCAAGTCTTTGCTGGACATCGCGGTTGGTCCGCCCCTGAGCTGCCCGGTTTGACGACAAATACGCTGAGCCAATTTTTCGCCGCTGCAAAACTTGCTGGCAACCGAAGATCTCTTTGGCCTTAAAATGTATGCAAATAAATGAATTTTCAGATAAACTCGAAGCGAGTTTTAGCTTACAAGGGTATCAATGTCAAGAAAACAGAACGTGTCTACACCGGCAAATTTCTCTTTCATTTACCGACTTGGCGCATGCCCATTTTCAATTCGGCTTCTCAAGAATTGCGGGAGGATTTATTGACAGCATCCCATCGCTGTGATACCTGCAGCTGCATTGTGAGGACCCGTGCAGTGACGGTCAGCACTATCATTCCGGCATATAACGGCACCTCGCGCTTTCTTGAACAGGCGATCACGAGCGCCCTGTCGCAAACCCATCACGGGCACGAATTGATCGTGATCGACGATGGCTCCACCGATCACACCGAAGAACTCGTCCGCCGCTTTCCGACTGTTCGATACGTCCGAAGAACGCATAACGCCGGACAGGCCGCTGCCCGGAACGACGGCGCCAGGCTCGCACAGGGCGACTTTCTGGCGTTCCTGGATCAGGACGACCTCTGGGAGCCGACGTTTCTCGAAGAAACGCTCGCCGTCCTACAGGCGCACCCCACAGCCGCGCTGGTCCATTGCGACGGCTATCAAGTCAGCGAGCAGAATGTCATCACCAACTATGACGCTGCGATGAAATATCCGCGCAGTATCACCCAGATGCTGCGCGGCGGGCACGATGCCGCCACCTCCGGGACCCTCTTCCGCAAAACCGGCTTCGATGCGGTGGGCGGCTATGATGCTCGGCTCAGAATTTGGGAAGACATCGATCTCGCCATCCGTCTCTATCAACAGTTTCCCCTCATCCATCTTCCGAGACCGCTCTATCGCCATCGCCTGTACAGCCACAACGTCTCCCGAAACATTCCGTCGGAACGCGCCCTGGAGGGACGGTTCCGTTTTCTCGAGCGCCACGCGCCGTCCTGCCAGCCCGGCTCGGCCCTGGCCAACGCGCTGGCCCACGATTGGGCGCATTACTTCGGGGACGTCGGAAAGTTTCACTTGCACGCCGGCCGCCGCACCGAAGCCCGGCAGGCGCTCCGGCAGGCACTGCGCCATCGACCGTTCGACCGCAAAGCGCTGCTGCGTTTCTTGCGTGCCCTCTTCTAGACGCGCGGAGCACACCGCCCGCCACGCTGCTTGGCGCACATTCCCCAGACGAACGGCCCCAGCGCCCGCAGCAGCCTCAGATAGGTCCGCAGTTTGGTGGGATCGTGCTGAATCGAACGCCACAAGAACGCGAGGCTGCCGCGTCGATTGCCCTCCCGCAGCTCCGCCCGCCCCCGATCAGAATAGCACTCCGCGAGCATGATACGGATGAGTCGCTCTTTAGCGACCTCCCCGAGATACAGCGCCTGCATCCGGAGGAGAAACCGCTCCTGGCTGCGGATCACCGCCATCCCCCCCGCCTGGCTGAATCCGGCTTCATGCTGGCGGTAGCACAGCGCCGGTTCTTCCAGGAAGAGGAACCGTCCTATCCGTCTCAATCGCGCGCTGAGATCGAAATCTTCGAAGCCACGCAAGTGGACGTCGAATCCGCTTACCCGTATG
>JBJTAZ010000135.1:0-3693 GCA_046091085.1 Nitrospiraceae bacterium | reverse complement strand
GCGGAAGTCCGGATGCGTCCCGTGCTGATGACGACCCTGGCGGCGGCCATCGGACTGCTCCCGGCGGCGGTGGCGACCGGGATCGGGGCGCAATCCCAGCAACCTTTGGCCCGCGTGGTCGTCGGAGGGATGCTGACCTCGGCCGTGCTGATTCTGATGGTGCTGCCGGTGCTCTACCAGCTCGTGTATCGTGGGCGGTTGGTTGCACCCGAAGCGAGAGGCGATGCGCCGCCGGAGCCTCAGGTAGAGGCCGGATCGATCAAAGACAATTGAAAGGACATTGGCAGATGTCGATCGTAACTAATCGAGAAAAAAAGAGAAAACGAATTTTTGTGCGTGCATCTCGATGGACCATTGTGCTCCTGTTTTGTGGATGGACCATCTCCTGGGCCGGGGCTGTTGCGGCGAATGGGCCGGATGGTTGGACGCGGCCATACCTTGTACAAATGCCCTACGATCTTCCGCCCAAGACGGAAGCGGGGCCGAATACCTCGGTGCCTCCCTCCAATCAACCACTCGGTCCGGAAGATCTCAAACGGGCCGAAGCGCTCCTGCCGCTGCTGGATGGAAAGCAGGAATTCTGGGCCATGGGGGAATTCGTCCATATGGGGCCGCCTGCGGTGCCGGTGCTGGTCAAGGCGCTGACGATGCCGGGGCCCAGAATCCGATACAACGCGATCGAGACCATCATGATGATCAAAGATGCCAGCGCGGCACCGGCACTGGTGGAGGCCGCCAAGGAGTCGAACGATATGCCACGCGTGCGCGAGCATGCCTTGCGGGCTACGGTCCGGCTCAATCCGGCCCTGGCGCCTCCGGCGATCGAGGCGATGGCCAGGGATACGAACTCCTCCGTCAGGAAGGTGGCGGCGTTCGAGTCGCGATATGTCCGGCAGAAGGCCGTGGTGCCGGTCCTGATCGGCCTGTTGGCCGATTCGGAGCGGTTCGTGGCCGTGTCGGCCATTCATTCGCTCTGGCTGTTGACGCGGCATGAGAGCGAAGTGCACGACTGGGACTCCTCCACCAATGAAAATCGTCAGGAATGGGCTCAAGAGTGGGTGGATTGGTGGAAGTCCGTCCAGGAGACCTTCGAGCTGCCGGACCCGCGCAAGCCGAGGCAGCCCGCGCAGGGCTGACGATATTGCGGCTCCGCAAAAACCTATGTTATACAATGCGCAGTGGTTCATGATGCCTTGCGGGCGTCGCTCGCGCGATGGAGTATAGTGATGGCGGTTCTCCCGGTCGCAAAAATAGGCAATCCCGTGCTCAGGCTCAAGGCCCGCCCCGTGGATTCGTCTGCGATCAACACCAAAGCGATGCAGCAGTTCATCGATGACCTGTTCGAGACCATGCGCGAAGAGGAAGGTATTGGATTGGCCGCCCCCCAGGTATCCCGTTCCGAGCAAGTCCTTGTCATGTCCTGCCCGGGGGAGGGAGGGTTTCCGGAGACTGTCCTGATCAACCCGACGATCGTCTATTACGGCCCGCAGCAAGCGGAAATGTGGGAAGGCTGCCTCAGCGTGGACGGGTTGAGGGGCAAAGTGACGCGGCCTTCGATGGTCCGTGTCCGCGCGCTGGACCGCCAGGGAAAGGCCGTTGAGTTCGACGCGACCGGCCTGTATGCCGTGTGTATCCAGCACGAGATGGACCATCTCATCGGCAAGCTGTTCTTGGACCGGATGACCGACCTCTCCACGCTCACCCAGCTCGAAGAGTTCGGCCAATACTGGCAGAAGGAGCCGAGCACTGTCATCTAACCGTTACGTCCAGGCTGGCTCCCGGTGAAGTCCCTCCTGCGCGTCCTTCGCTATCTCCGTCCCTATCGAACACTCGCGATCATCACGTTGCTCTGCGCCTGCCTGGTCACGGCGTTGGAGCTGGTGCCGCCCTGGCTGATCAAGATCGTCATTGACGACGTCATTCAATCGCATCGTCCGAACCTCCTGCCCCAGGTGATCGCTGGGCTGCTGTTGGCTTATGCGCTGAAAAACGTCTTTGCCTCTCTGCGGATCCGTCTCAATAACACGTTGGAGCAGCGGGTGGTGCACGAACTGCGCGAGCAGGTCTTTGCCGCCCTGCAGCGGCTCTCGGTGAGCTATTACGAAAGTCGCTCCACCGGCGAGATCATGTCGCGGGTCACCAACGATACGGAGCACGTGGAGCGAATCTTCATCGACGGGCTGGAAGGGATGCTCACGGCTTCGCTGACACTGACCGGTATCACGGTCATGCTGTTCGCCCTGAACTGGAAATTGGCGCTCTTGTCCATGCTGCCGGTCCCGATATTGATCCTCTCGGCCATGTTGTTCACCAGGCGCGTGCACGGCTACTATCACCAGATTCGCAAGCATGCGGCCGACCTGAACGCCTACCTGCAGGACGCGCTGTCAGGCATTAGGGAGACGATGGGGTTCAATCGGCAGGCCTATGAAGAACGGCGGTTCGGGGCCATCAGCCGCCAATACAGCGAGAGCAACCTCAAGGCCATGTGCCTCTGGTCGGTGTATTCGCCGGGGATGATCTTTGTGGGCAGCCTGGGGAGTCTGTTGATTCTCTGGTACGGAGCCGGGGAGGTGATGCGCGGCGCCCTCACGGTCGGGGAGTTGGTGATGTTTCTCTCCTACCTCGCGTTGTTCTATGTGCCGATCAACCAGATCCATTCGGTCAATCACATGTTGCAGCATGCCTTGGCGGCCAGCGAACGAGTCTTCGAAATTCTGGACCAGCGTCCGGAAGTCGACGACCGGCCTGGGGTCGTCTCGCCGGGCCGTCGGCTGGATGGCGCGGTGCGTTTCGAACAGGTTTCGTTTCACTATCGGCCGGATGTGCCGATTCTCCACGAGATGTCGCTGGCCGTGAGGCCGGGTGAGCGGATTGCGTTGGTCGGACCGAGCGGAGCCGGCAAGAGCACGATGCTCAAAGTGCTCTTGCGCTTCTACGACGTTCGGGGAGGGGCCGTCCTGATCGATGGCCTCGACATTCGGGACCTCCCGCTGGCTTTTGTGCGGAGCCAGATCGGCCTGGTGCAGCAGGAGCCTTTTCTCTTCAATGGCACGGTGCGGGAGAACATCGCTTACGGAGACCTCGCCGCCGGCCAGGAACGCATCGAGGAGGTGGCGCGCGCAGCCCGCGCCCACGAGTTCATCACGTCCTTGCCGGAAGGCTACGACACCTGGATCGGTGAGCGGGGCGTCAAGCTGTCGGTCGGCCAGAAGCAGCGGGTGTCCATTGCGCGGGTCCTGCTCAAAGATCCGCCGATCGTGATCTTCGACGAGGCGACCTCCAACATCGACACCGAGACAGAAGTGAAAATCCGCGAAGCGCTGGCCATGCTGACGAAGGGTCGAACCACCTTCATCATTGCCCACCGACTGTCCACGCTCCACGATGTCGATCGCATTTTGGTCGTCGAGCAGGGCCGAATCGTGGAGGAAGGGACGCACGAGGCGTTGCTGGCGCGCGGTGGCCTCTACGCCGGTCTCTACGAGGCGCAGTTCCAGGTTTGAAAGGCCGTTCCAAACAGCTTGCGCAGTTGACTTGGCGTATTCCTTCGTGCTTTAAATCAGGGTCGTTTGCCCCGCGTGCCGGGTCAGCCATTTTCTAGAGCGCACTGCATGTGCCTCAGATGTCTGCGGTGACACTGCGGCGAGTCCGGGTTTACCCTCCACTGCCGGTCGGCATTCTGCTGATACA
>JBJTAZ010000134.1:0-3114 GCA_046091085.1 Nitrospiraceae bacterium | reverse complement strand
TCAGTGGCTTCCGTCTCGTGGTTCTGGGCGATCGTGAAAACACCGACACCGACTCCTTTGTCGCCGATGACACGCAGTGCCTGCGTGAACAGGGGCGTCTCGGCCGACGATTAGACCCGCTTGCTGAGGATTGTGGACAGGGTCTCCAGCAACCGGTCGATCTCTGGTTGAGCGATGATGAGGGGCGGGACGAACCGCAATACCCGTTCCGCCGTGCAGTTGATCAGGAGGCCGCGTGCCAAACAGTCCGCGGCGACCGGCTTGCCCTCGATGGTGAGTTCCAGGCCCTGCAGCAGCCCGAGCCCGCGCGCCTCTTTCACGACGGGGAGCCGCTCTTCGATGTCCTTCAGCCCCTTGGCCAGATAGTCCCCCATGCGACGCCCCTGCTCCAGCACCCGGCCTTCCAGCAGGACCGCGAAGACCGCGGAGGCGGCGGCGCAGGCCAGGGGGTTTCCGCCGAAGGTGGAGGCGTGCGTGCCCGGTGTGAAGGCCTCGGCCACCGAATCCGGGGCCAGGCAGGCGCCGATTGGCAGGCCTCCGCCCAATCCCTTGGCCAGGGTCATGATGTCCGGCGCGACGCCCAACTGTTCGTAGGCGAACAGGGTGCCGGTGCGGCCCATGCCGGTCTGGATCTCGTCGAAGATCAGCAGGATGTCTCGCTGGCGGCACAGCTCGCGCAGGCCTTTCAGGTAGGCTCGGTCGGCCACGCGGACCCCGCCTTCTCCTTGCACCGGCTCCAGCAACACCGCAGCCGTGGCGGGGCCGATGGCCCGCTCCACTGCCGCCAAGTCGTTGAAGGGCACGTAGGTGAAACCGGGCAGCAGCGGCTCGAACCCCTTCTGCACCTTGTCCTGCCCGGTGGCGGTCAGGGTGGCCATGGTGCGGCCATGGAATGACTGCTGCATCGTGATGATGTCGTAGCGGTCGGGTCCGTATTTCAGGTGGGCATAGCGGCGGGCCAGCTTGATCGCCGCCTCGTTCGCCTCGGCCCCGCTGTTGCCGAAAAAGACCTTGTCGGCGAAGGAATGGTCCACCAGCGTCTTCGCCAGCTTCACCTGCGGTTCGGTGTAGTAGAGGTTGGACGCATGCAGGAGTTGCTGCGCCTGCTTCTGGATGGCTGTAATCAGGTCCGGATGCCCGTATCCCAGCAGGTTGACGGCGATGCCCGCGACGAAGTCGAGATATTCCCGCCCTTCCAGATCGTAGACCCGGCACCCGCGGCCACGGACGATGGAGACCGGCCAGCGGGCATAAGTGTGCATCAAATAGCGGGCTTCGTCCTCTTGCAGCAAATCGGTCGGCATGTCGCTCCAGCCTTATAGAATGCAGGAACGGTAGCATATCGCCGGCCGCGAACGCAATAGAAACTCCCGGCTGGAGTGCCGTATCCCCTTCTCCCTATTGAGGAATTTCGCCGAGGCCGGAACCGAAACCCTTGTGAGCGTCGGGTAAGAGTGCTATAAACTCGGAGCATGAAACCGTGCCGACAATGCGAGCAACAGAACCCGGACGACGCCCGTTTTTGCTCGCAATGCCGTTCGGTATTTGCGGAAGACACGATCCCACCGACGACGGGAGCATCGGATCAGTCGGGAGACGATCAGTTGGACCAGCCGGCTCCGCCGATCCTGGACGAGCCGCAGCTCTGGCGCTCGTTCATCGGGCCGAATGCGGACCGGTACCTGGAGCAGTTCCGCAAGTTTACCGTCGCCGGCGAACCGCGCAGCGCCCTCACCTGGCACTGGCCGGCCTTCCTGTTCGATCCGTTCCTCTGGTTTCTCTACCGGAAGATGTATCTGTACGCGGCAGTCTACGCCATCGGTCCGGTCCTCTCGGCCTACTTCACCGGCGACCTGACGGTCGGCGTCGTCTGGCGCATCATGGCCGGCGCGAGCGCCAACTATATCTACTACTGGCATGTGCGGGAACAGGTGGCGACCATCAAGGAGAAGGCTGGTTTGGGCGGCGAAGCGCAAGAACGGTCGCTGAAGGATCTCGGGGGTGTTCAGCCCTATGTCATTTGGGTCGGCGTGGCTTTGCACATTCTCATGTTCGCCGTCTTGATCAAGGCTATTCAGGAAGGCTCGTCGGAGGGGGGGAAATTGCCGCCGCTGAAGCCGGCGCTCTCACGCGGGCGCGCCCAGGAATCCTGATTCGCGACGGGAGCTTTCCGTTACGGCTGGTTTGGCCGTGACAACTGCCACTGAAACCAGGCCCGGAACCACTCGAAATCGTGCTTGTAGGCGGTGCCGGATGGTTCAGCCGCCGTGCTCTTCTGTTCCAGCATCGTGTAGGTGCGGGGCCAGTTCTTCTGCCACCAGGATTTGAGTTCGTCCGCCTGGTAGGGGACGCCGGACGGCTGATGGATGCCGGCGGCGGCTGCCACATCGGCGATCAGCGGCCAATACCGGTCCTTGCCCAGCCCCCGCTCCCGGAAATGTTCCCGCAATAGGAAGAGGACCCACAGCTCCGCGCTGTGCTTCTTGTTGTGTTTGAACGGCTGCGTCTGCCGCAACGGGACCGGATCGAAGTTCTTGATGACCGACGTGTAGTCGGGCCCTCCGTAGCTGCCCGCCACTTCCGCGATCCCTTCCAACATGCTGGCCAGCTCGACCTCGACGACCGGCTTGGCCGCTTGCGCGTCGGGCAAGGCGGACTCGGCCAGCGGATTGCCCGCGGTCAACAGGTCGATCAGGGGCTTGAGTTCCCGCAACCGGACCACGGCGGCCTTGAGAATCTCCCGCGATTCCAGCCAGTAGTCCTGATCGTGCTTTGCGGCCCGCTCGCGGCCCGGCGGCGGCAGGACCGGCGGAATCCAGTACCGCAGCAGCACGAACAGGAGGTAGTGGACGTCGCCGCCCACCTTGTCCGTCCGCTCCAGCACTTTGCCCTCACCCAGGGCGTTCTTGAAAAAGACCCGGCCCCGCTCGGCCACGCCCAGGCGCTGCGCCATGCCGATCCACCAGCGTTCGATGTCCTGCCAGGGCGGCTCTGGCGTTGTTTGCGGCGACGACATGGCGGCATGGTAGCCGCGGCCCCCCATGATTGCACGGCACGGGGGAGGGCGGGACGGTGGGGCCAGTCTTCGTGCTCGCGCAACGCGCGGCCTCAGAA
>JBJTAZ010000133.1:0-4079 GCA_046091085.1 Nitrospiraceae bacterium | reverse complement strand
TCACGGTTCGCTGGAAGCTGGCAATCGCCATTCCCACCTTGTCAATCCTGATGTCCGTTCCGAAAACCTCCTTGAACAGTTTCCGGTAGCCCGCAATCTTCTTCATCTTGGCGATCATTTCATCGTGATTGGCGAAGCCGTGCTCGACGGGGCTGACGAAGGGTCCGACCGATTGGGCTTCCAGCGTGTCGGCTCGGCCGTCCCAGAACTGCGCCGCGCTGAAGAGCCGATTGAAGGATGCCGGCGCGCTGCGGCCGCCCTTGAGGCCGTTGATGCCGGTCGAAACCCGCTTGCCATCCGTGAAGGCGAACTGCGGCAGGTGGCAGCTGGCGCAGGCGATCGTATTGTTCTTGGACAGGCGTTTGTCGACAAACAGGAGCCGTCCCAGCTCGATCTTGTCCTTCGCCAGGGGATTGTCGGCCGGGACGACCTTGGCGCTCTCGTCCAGCCCAAAGGGTAACGTGAGCGTGTATTCCCCTTGCGCGGCCTGTGCGGTGGCTGTGCTGGCTGAGGCAGGCTTGTCCTTGGCCTCAGCAGACGAAGTCGCCCCCCCTGGCCCAAGCGCCGTCAGCAGACACAGGGACGACAGGATCGTAAGCGTCTTGCATCTCATCGCAGACCTCCTTTCCCGAATACAGCAGGCACGGGGTGATTCATGGGAACCGTTTCGAGGCGCCGCCGGTTCGGCGGCACCGGGCACAAAGCCCTTCGATGACCATCCGCACGTCTGTGACCCGGTAGGCCTTCAGACTCGTTCGCACGCGATCGGCCGTCATGAGATCGTAGGGCATGTCTTCCACTGTCTTGCACTTCAGGCATTTGAAGTGATGATGCCGGGACGTGTTGGGGTCCACGCGCGTTTTGTCCTGCTGGATCAGCACTTCTTGCAGCATGCCGGCCTTCACAAGCGTTTTGAGCGTGTTGTAGACCGTGGCGCGGGAAATATAGGGAAAGCGTTTGTGGACCTTGCGATAAACCTCGTCGGGCGAGGGGTGATCGAGATTGCCTTGGAGAAATTCGAGCACGGCCGCCCGCTGGGCCGTGACCTTGACGGATTTTTCGAGGAGGTGCTGCGTCGGCGTTTTCATAGTTGTTAGACCATATCTAATCTTAGAATAAGTCAAGTTTCAAAATACAGAACGCATCCCGTCCGTTCGGGACGGCCTTACTTTTTTCGCACCAGAATGCGGATGGGAGTGCCCACGAAGTCGTACTGCTCTCGCAGGCGATTTTCCAGGAAGCGGATGTAGTTCTTGGTGATGTCCTCCGGATGGCCGACGAACAGCGCGAAGGCCGGCGGCTTGGTCGCCACCTGGGTCATGAAGACGGATTTGATCGCCTTGCTGGGCTTGCCCTTGCGGACCGGGATGGGATTCTCCTCCAGCAGGGCTTGCAGGAACTTGTTCAGCGGCCCGGTGGGCACGCGCACGGTGAAGGCCTTGATCACGCGGTCGATCAGCCGGAAAATCTCGCGCACCGAGTCCGGCTTCATGGCCGACCCGTAGAGCACGGGCGCCCAGGGCAGGAAGGGGAACTTCCGCCGGAGTTCTAGCTCGTACGCCTGGCGGGCCTCCGGGTCGCCCTCCCGCAGGTCCCATTTGTTGACGACCAAAATGCAGGCGCGGCCTTGCTTCAGCGCCAGTCCGGCGATCTTCGTGTCCTGCTCGGTGATTCCTTCGACCGCCTCCAGCAGCAAGACGGCGATGTCCGAGCGGCCCATGGCCTTGAGCGCCCGCGCCACGCTGAAGCCCTCGATGCCCCGATCGACCTTGCCGCGCCGCCGGATGCCGGCCGTGTCGGTGAAGACGTACTGATGATCCTGATAGGTGACGAGCGTATCGATCGGGTCGCGCGTCGTGCCGGCCACGTCGCTGACAAGGACCCGGTCTTCTCCGAGGAGGCTGTTCACCAGCGTGGATTTGCCCACGTTGGGCCGGCCGACCACGGCGATGTGGGGCAGCTCCGCCAGGCTCTGGGCTGCGTCCCCTTCAGGCAGGAGGGGGTGGAAGGCGTCCAGCAAGTCGTCCACGCCGATCCCATGCTCAGCCGACACCGGAAAGAACTGGCCCTGCCCGATCCGGTAGAAGTCGGCCATCAGCGGTTCGGTCTTGGCCTTGTCGAGTTTGTTGATCGCGTAGAACACCGGCTTCTTGATGCCGCGCAGGAGGGTGACCACCTCCTCGTCGGGCGGCGTCAGGCCCGCACGGCCGTCCATGACGAAAATCAGGATATCCGCCTCGGCGATGGCGATCTGCGACTGGCGCTTGATCAGGGCCAGCATGCCGTCGCTGGCGGCCGGGTCCAGCCCGCCCGTGTCCACGAGGCGGAACGGCCGGCCCCGGTAGCTGCCGTCCGCGTAGTTGCGGTCCCGGGTCACGCCCGGCACGTCGTCTACGATCGCGGTCTTCCCGCCCAGGATGCGGTTGAACAGCGTGGACTTGCCCACGTTGGGGCGGCCGATGATGGCAACGAGCGGTGTAGGCATGGTGACGGACCGTACCACAGGGGTTTCCGCAAAGACAAGAAACGACACGGCGCGTAACGAGTCTGCGGTATACTGTCACCGGCCGAGGAGGGGGCTATGCACAGGAGTGGAACGCCGGATCGGTTCGACTGGGATCTTGTGGACGACGTCCTGCTGGATATGGACGGGACGTTGCTCGACAGGCATTTCGACAATTTCTTCTTCGAGGAAGAATTGCCCCGGCGGTATGCGGCCAAGCATGGGCTGGCATTCGACGAAGCCCTGGCGAAGTTGCTCACCATGTACCGGTCGGTCGAAACGGAACTGGCCTGGACCGACCTGCACTATTGGTCCCGGCTGCTGGACATGGACCTGGTCGCGTTACACAAGCAATTCGACCATCTGATCCGGTTCCATCCGGACGCCGAACCCTTCTTGCATCATCTGCACCGGCTGGGCAAGCGCATCCATATCGTGACGAACGCTCATGCAAGCGGGATTGCGGTCAAGACCGCCAAGACCGGCGTGGACAAACACGTGGTGCGGATCGTCAACGCCTTCGAGATCGGCTGCCTGAAAATGCGTCCCGAGTACTGGCCTGCCTGCCAGAAACTCATCGGCTTCGATCCCACCCGGTCCCTCTATCTCGATGACGACGAGTCCTGCCTGGCCGCGGCCCGCGCGTATGGCATCGGCCACATCGTGCATCGCTCCAAATCCAGCTCGCAACTGCCGCCACAGCCCTCGTCCTCCCATCGGTCCATCGAGACGTTCGAAGTGCTGATGGGCTGACGCTAGGGCATGGTGTCCAGGACGTGTCGGACTTTTTCGAGGAGGCTATCGGACAGGATGGGCTTGGGGATGAGCGCGGCCTTGGCGGCGGCGATATCCTGCTCCAGGGCCGCATCTGCAGAGTAGCCGGACATGTATACGACCTTGACCCCTTGGCGGGCCGACGTCAGCCGGTGTGCCAACGCGGGCCCGCCCATGTGGGGCATGACCACGTCGGTCAAGAGAAGATGAATCAGGCCGGCATGTTGCCCGGCGAGCGCCAGGGCCTCCAGCCCGTGCCGTGCTTCCAGAACCTGGTAGCCCTGTTCCGCCAGTAGCTCACGAATCAGGCCTCGGACGTCGTCTTCGTCCTCAACCAGCAGAATGGTTTCGGAGCCGCGGAACGGTCGGGACCCCCCATGCAAGGGCGGCAAAGGCTCCGGCGCTTCTGCCACTTGAGGAAAACAGACCGTAAATGAGGCGCCTTGCCCCGGCTCGCTGGATGCCCAGACGGCCCCGCCACTTTGCGTCACGATTCCATGGACCGTCGCGAGCCCGAGTCCTGTCCCTTGCCCCACATCCTTCGTCGTGAAGAACGGTTCAAATAGGCGGGCCAGGGTGGCCGTATCCATGCCCGTTCCTGTATCGGTGACGGTTATCTGGGCGTAAGCCCCTGGCTGGAGGTCGTGCGCTGTACGAGGGTGGCCCTCGTCGAAAACGATGTTCGCGGTCTCGATGGTCAAATGGCCTCCGTTCGGCATGGCATCCCGAGCGTTGAGGGCCAGGTTCATGATGACTTGCTCGACCTGTCCCGGATCGGCCGAGATCGAGCCGAGGCGCGGGC
>JBJTAZ010000132.1:0-13404 GCA_046091085.1 Nitrospiraceae bacterium | reverse complement strand
GAAGAAAACGTCCGGGTCAGGGCCGGAGCCGAGCGAGCCAGCAGCTTGACGGCCAAGCCAGGCACGGCCGGTTCGGAGACCCCACCCAAGACCTCGTCCGGGTGCTCGTCCACTATCCGCGCCAGATCTTCTTCCAATTGTCTCCACCGCTCTGGATCGACCGTATCACCGACCAGATAGAAGGAGGCGACCTCGTCCCAGTCCCTGGCCAATCCGGCTCGATGTCTCCCCGCGCCTGCGAGATCGTACCGCTCGGCCAGCGACCGGCCGCTCGCGGCGGTAATACGAATGTCATTCTCCAGCCTGGCAAAGGCCCAACGCTCGCCCCTGGCAATACGGCCGCAGGCAAACGCATCCCAGAGGAGGAGCGTCGCGCCGCGCTCCAACCGGACGCGAATGGCCTGCCGATAGCGGGAACCGGCATAGGGAATCGTCAGGTCCGGGACCCATTCGAGAATGGCCCCTTCCCCAACTGACAGGGTCACGAGTTGCTGGGCCGATTCGGACAGGGACCGATAGATTCGGTTGGCGGAGGGAGTCGAAACGATCACATGGGTGTCCGGGCCCAACGTGGCGTCGAGCGAGAGCCGATCCCCCCCGACCAGCCCGCCGGAAGGATTCAGCAGCGGCTGATAGGCGCACCCGGTGCCGTCGAGCCGAATGGGCGGCGAAAGGTGCCAGGGAGTGGTGCAGCGCGAGTGGGCGAGCACGGTCATCCGGTCGCGCTGTTCATAGCGGAGGCACAACTCGCCGATCCGTCCAACCGATTGCGTCGAGTCGGCGTGAACGGCTTGGGGCCTCATGTCACTCTGCCCTTTCAGCGATTCGCGGGAATGCGTGACCGGACCCACTCCACCACTTGATCCAAGCCCTGGCCGGTCAGCAAATTGGTGAAAACGAACGGCAGGCTCCCCCGCATCTTCTTGCTGTCGCGGTCCATGACGGAAAGGTCGGCCCGCACGTGAGGCGCCAGGTCGATCTTGTTGATGACGAGCAGGTCGGACCTCGTGATGCCCGGCCCTCCCTTGCGCGGAATCTTGTCGCCGGCCGCCACGTCGATCACGTAGATCGTATAGTCCACGAGCTCGGGACTGAACGTCGCCGCCAGGTTGTCGCCTCCGCTCTCGACAAAGAGCAGCTGGACGTCAGGAAAGCGGGTGACCAGATCGTCCAAGGCTTCCTGATTGTGCGACGCATCCTCGCGGATGGCCGTGTGGGGGCAGCCGCCCGTCTCCACTCCCAAGATACGCTCCGGAGGAAGAACGCCGCGCCTCGTGAGAAATTCCGCGTCTTCCTTGGTGAAAATGTCGTTGGTCACGACGCCGATGCTGAGGCCATCCCGCAGCTTCCGGCAGAGGGCTTCGACCAGCGCGGTTTTCCCGGACCCGACCGGGCCGCCGATGCCGAGCGTCGTGATCTTTCGGGAGCGGGCCAGCGTGGGCCGGCTGTTCCCCTCGTGATGGTGATCGTGATGAGTGCCCATATAAAAATTACGAACGAAATAATCTCGAAGCCAGACGGCTGTGCCGCATGGCATAAATGTTCTGCACCGGTGTCCAGGCGGTCATGGTCTCGGCGACGCCGGCACGACGGCTCAACCGGCCGATCATCGGAGACCAGGAAGCCAGCAGCCGCTGGCCTTCTCGCTGGCCGATCGGAAGGAGCTTGAGCGACGCCGACACGAACCCGACCGCCTGCTGATCGAGAAACGCCGCCACCGCCTGCTCCTTCGTCCAACCTACCGAGCCCAACACCAGCCCAAACGACACGGCGAGATGCCCTGGTGCACGGTCGGCCTCGACATCCTGGAGATACTGCCGAAGGGCCGAGGAGGAGCCTTCCTCCGTCACCGCCCCCCTGAGCACCTGGCGCCCCATCTGCTTGCTGGCCTGACGGCTCTCGCGGCCCGTCATCATCGCATCCAGCTCCGCATCGGCTTCGTGAGCCGATGGCAGATGACCGGTGGCGAACGCCCGATGCGCGCTTGCCACAGCTCCGGCTTCACGCGTAGCCAATCCGGACTGGAAGCAATCTTCGACATACAGGGCGAACTCTTGTGAGTCCTTCACCGCCCCGCCCTGCACCGCCGCTTCCAAACCGGACGAATAGGCAAACCCTCCGGCCGGGAAAAAGCTATCCACGTAACGGAGACCGTGCAGCAGTGCGAGAGTGTGCATGGAGATCAGAACAGGAAGTATCTTTGTGCCATCGGCAGCAGCGCCAGCGGTTCACAAGACAGCTTCTGGCCGTCGGCTTTGACCACGTAGGTCTCCGGGTCCACTTCGATCCTGGGCAGCGCATCGTTCAATTTGAGGTCCCGCTTGCCGATCCCGCGGCACTTCTTGACGACGGCCAGCCGTTTCTGCAGGCCCAACGTCTTAGGCACTTCCCGGTCCAAGGCCGCCTGCGACATGAAGGTCAGGCTGGTTCTGTACAGGGCCCGCCCGAAACTCCCGAACATGGGCCGCGTAAGCACGGGCTGCGGCGTCGGAATCGAGGCATTGGGGTCGCCCATCGCCGCAGATATGGGGAACCCGCCCTTCACGACAATTTCCGGCTTGACCCCGAAGAAGGCCGGCTTCCACAGAACGAGATCGGCCAGCTTGCCGATTTCGACCGAGCCGACTTCATGAGCCACGCCATGGGTGATCGCCGGATTGAGCGTGTACTTGGCTACGTACCGGCGCGCGCGAAAATTGTCGTGGGTGACGCCGGCCCCTTCGCCACCCCCCTTGAGGTGCCCTCGCTGGAGCTTCATCTTATGCGCCGTCTGCCAGGTGCGGAGGATGACCTCCCCGACCCGGCCCATCGCTTGCGAATCCGACGACATGATGCTGATCGCGCCCATGTCGTGCAGGATGTCTTCGGCGGCGATCGTCTCGCGCCGGATGCGGGACTCGGCAAAGGCGATGTCTTCCGGTACCCGTGGATGGAGATGGTGACAGACCATCAGCATGTCCAGGTGCTCGTCCATCGTGTTGACGGTGAAGGGCATGGTGGGGTTCGTCGAAGACGGCAGCACGTTCGGCTCGCCGCAGACCTTGATGATGTCCGGCGCATGGCCGCCGCCCGCCCCCTCCGTATGGAACGAGTGGATCGTCCGCCCGGCGAAGGCCTTGATCGTGTCTTCCACGAACCCGGCTTCGTTCAACGTGTCCGTGTGAATCGCCACTTGCACGTCGTACTGCTCGGCCACGTCCAAACAGGTGGAGATGGCCGCCGGCGTCGTCCCCCAATCTTCATGGAGCTTGAGCCCAATCGCGCCCGCCTCGATCTGTTCGCTGAGCCCTTCGGGCAGCGAGGAGTTCCCCTTGCCGAGGAAACCGAGGTTGATGGGGAATCCATCGGCCGCCTCCAGCATCCGATGAATGTTCCAGGCGCCGGGCGTGCAAGTCGTCGCGTTCGGTCCGGTGGCCGGGCCGGTCCCGCCGCCGATCAGCGATGTCAATCCGGCCGACAGGCCCTCGTTGATGATCTGCGGGCAGATGAAATGGATATGGGTATCCATGCCGCCGGCGGTCACGATCTTGCCTTCGGCGGAGAGAACCTCCGTGGCTGCACCGATTTCCATCCCCGGCGTCACCCCGTCCATCAGATCTGGATTGCCTGCCTTGCCGATGCCGGCGATGCGCCCGTGCTGGATGCCGATGTCCGCATTGACGATGCCCCAATGGACAAGAATCACCGCATTCGTGATCACGAGATCCAGCGCCCCACCGGATCTGGTCGCAGAAGGCGATTGGCCCATCCCGTCCCGGATCACCTTCCCGCCGCCGAACTTGGCCTCTTCGCCTGGAGTCGTGAGGTCCTTTTCGATCTCGACAATCAGTTCCGTGTCGGCGAGACGAATCCGGTCGCCGACGGTCGGCCCGTAGAGGTCTGCATATTGTCGGCGAGGAATTTTCATGGGCGCTATCCCTTCTGGAGGAATCTGTGTTCAGCCGCGCGGGCCAGCGCCTGAGCTTTGACCTTGGGATCGTCCAGACGGCCATGGGTCAGTCCGTTGATCCCATAGGCCACCCGGTTGCCGCCGAGGGCCACGAGCGTGACGCGCTTTTCTTCGCCCGGCTCGAATCGGACCGCCGTCCCGGCAGGCACACAGAGCCGGAATCCGAATGCCTTTTCTCGGTTGAACTTCAACGCTCGATTCACCTCGAAAAAGTGGCAGTGCGACCCGACCTGAATGGGCCGGTCCCCGACGTTGGCCACTGTGAGGTCCACCATCGGCCTCCCCTGCATGGCGATGATGTCCCCCTTCCCCAGGATGATCTCCCCGGGAATGACGTCGGCCGGTTGGGGCGCTTTGCGTGATAGTGCCGGCCTGGCAACCTTGGCCTGAGCCTTGGGCGTAGGTGTGGCTTTCATCGTGGCTTTCTTCGCTGGTTTCTTCATCGCCTGACCTCGTCACGGAGACGAAAATTATCTCAACAATACCTTTCTATTTATCACCGAATCGGTTGATGAACCGTGACGAGCTTTGTTCCATCTGGAAAAGTTCCTTCGACCTGGATGTCGTGGATCATCTCGGGCACGCCCGGCATCACATCGGCCCTGGTTAAGAGCGTCGCCCCGTAGCTCATCAGGTCGGACACGGTCCGACCGTCTCGAATCCCTTCCAAAATGGCCGCTGTGATATAGGCCACTGCCTCCGGATGGTTCAGCTTCAGCCCTCGGGATTTCCGCTCTTTGGCCAGCTGCGCCGCCACATAAATCAGCAGTTTCTCCTGTTCCCTCGGTGTCAGATGCATAGGCCTTCTTCTCCAAGAACCGGCAGCCCGTTGAGCGCATACAGATGGCAAAAGCTATCACTTCTCCCTACCTCAGTCAACCGACCAAACCCCATAGTTCTTGACCGTTTCATGCCGATTACCTAGAGTGGCGGAGTCGAATGCAAGAAGACCGAACGAGAAAAAACTCTCATGCCATCAGCTTCGCTCGCAGACCGATTCCGGAACCATCCGCATTTGGGCATTGCCGATTGGGTTCTGCGCGGGATCGGCCAGGTGGTGTTCCAAAACAATCCCCTGTCCGGCGCCGTCATCCTCGCGGCGATCTTTTATAATTCTTGGGTCTACGGCACAGTCTGCTTGCTCGGCACGGTCATCGGGACCCTGACGGCCCTCGGATTCAAAGCCGACAAGGAGATGGTCAAGGACGGACTGTTCGGATTCAACGGCGCCCTGATCGCCCTGGCCTTGGTCGCCTATACGAGCCGGGACTTCGCCCACGGGAGCCTGCCGAACTGGCACCTCTGGTCCTACATCGTCGTAAGCGCAGCTTTCACCTCCGTGCTCGTCCCAGCCTTCGGCGCACTGCTGGGACCGCACAGAGTGCCAGGACTCACCATGCCCTTCGTCTTGTCGGGCTGGTGGTTCCTGGGCGCCCTCTTGCAGTTCTCCACTATCGACGTCTCGTTTGCCCTCAAGCCCACCTCCCCCGCGGACTTCACCGGCCCAAGGCCTGACTACACAGCCGGGACATGGTTCTACGGAATCACCAACGGCATCGCGGAAATCTTTTTCCAGGACGATTGGGTGTCGGGCGTCATCATCCTGGCCGGCATCGCGCTCAACAGCAGGATCGGCGCAGGCATGGCCCTCCTGGGCTCGACCCTCGCGGTCGGAGTCGGCGTGGTCTACGGGGCCCACGACGACGCGATCCGCGATGGGCTCTTCGGCTATAACGCAGCCCTCACGGCCATGGCCCTCGGCGGGCTCTTTCTGCGGCTGAACTGGCCTGGCTTCCTCTACACGCTCCTCGGCGTTCTCGTCACGGCCAGGGTCTGGGCCTCGATGGGCATCTTCCTGGAACCGACCGGCATGCCGGTCTTGACCTCCGCCTTCGTGTTCGTGACCTGGTTGATGCTCCTGGCGGCACGCAGTTTCACAACACTCAGCCCGATTGCGCCGACCGAGGCCACAAGCCCCGAAGACAATCTTCGTCGCCACCGGCTCGATCAGAAGAGATAGATGACGTCCAGCGTCAGCGTCGGCTGATAGCTAGTCGCGCGATTACCCAACTGAAAGACATTCCGGTCGGACTTATCGTAGCGATACTCCATGCGCGTCATGAGCGATGGGAACGGACGATATTGGAGCGTGGATGTCGTTTCCCAGAGGGTCTGGGCAAAGTCACGCGACGTCCGGTGCGGCGTCGCACCGAAACACACGTTGGCCTTGGGAATGGATTCGGTCCCGTTGCACGACACGAACCCTCCGGCATCCTCGAAGATCTCGGATCGGAATCTGACCCCCCATTCTTTCGTCATGTCGTAGATGACATAGCCGGCCACTCCATCCCATCGCGCATTGCTGCTCCGGCTCAGATCGCTGGCCCGTTCCTGGTTGGCATAGTAGGCTTCCAGGACCAGAGCGGTCTTCTCGGTGAGTTGGTAGTTCAGGACGCCCCCGCCGAGCACGCGGTTCCCCTCCGATTTCGGACGTTGTCCAGGCCGCGGCCCAAAGAGCCCATAGAAGGTCGCCCGAAACCGTTCGGTGGGCGTCAGGACAAGGGCCGACTCCACCATGGGCTTGTTCGTGGAATCGCCGGTCGCCGAAGTAACGGAATTGATGCCGCCGATCGAAAAAGCCACCTGTTTGCTGAACTCATAGGAGGCGCGCACCCCGAACGTCGTGAAGGGCTGCCCCAAGCCGAACAGCCAGGAGCGCGAATAGTTCGGGTTCTCCGGACTCTCGAGGCCCTCGAAGCCGATCAGCGTATTGATGCGGCCGGCTTTAATATCGAGTCCTCGTCCCACCGGCAGAACGTATTGGCCATAGAACTCCTGAAAGTCCGCATAGGGGTTCAGGTTCGTCCCGCCGATGAACTTGGAATCCTTGCCCGCGTTGAACTTGACGCGGAAGCCGGCCCGGTCCCAGCCGGCTCCATCGGCCTGCGCGTCGAGCTCGAGCCGGAACTTGGCCACGTTCGGCCGAAACTCGTTGGCATTGACGTCTTAAATGCGCAGTTGGTTGATACCGTTGGAAGGGTTGTTGAAGTTCTGGGTGTAGGAGCCTTCCAGATAGCCGGACAATGTCACGCCCAGCTCCTTCGAGATCAGACGCTTCTCGAACGTCCCGTTCACCTCTTTCAAGCGGATTGCGGGAGCCGCCGTCTCGTTCGCCGGCGCATCGGCGGCAGCGGTCAGGCCTGCCTGCCCCAGAAGCAATATCGCGCAGAGGACAATCCCGAAGCAGAAGCGACTCACAATGGGGAAAGCAATTCGACGCAGGCGCAGCCTCCATTCGCTGCAACGAATCTTGCCTGAAGCAGGAGGGAAAGGGAAGGGATCAGCCGCAGAGGTTCCGGGCGAGAGGTCCATTGTCGGAGGTGGCAGGGCCGGGCTCTACTGCGCGCGTGGCACGAGCACGGGAGATGCCCCGGCAGCGCCACGGTCACACAATTAAATGCTGCTTCACCTGCTCCTCGCTCAGTTCCGACGCCCGCCCCGACGCCACCACCGATCCTTTGGCCATGATGACGTAGGTATCCGCCAGCCGAGCCGCAAACTCCATGTACTGCTCGACGAGCAAGATCGCGAAGCGCCGTTCAGCCTTGAAGCTCTCGATGACGTTCTCAATCTGTTCGACGATGGAAGGCTGGATCCCTTCGGTCGGTTCGTCCAGGAGCAGGAGCTTGGGCTTGGACAACAAGGCCCGACCGATCGCCAGCTGCTGCTGTTGCCCACCGCTCAACACCCCGCCAGCCCGTTCCAACATCTGCGCCAGGACCGGGAACAGGGCAAAGACCTCGTCGTAGGCTGTCTTTTCAGACGTGCCGCTCCCAGCCAACGGACCGGCTTCATAGCCCAGCCGAAGATTCTCCCGGACCGTCAGATGAGGAAAAATCTCACGCCCTTGCGGCACATAGGCGATGCCCCGCCTCACTCGCTTGTCCGGGGACTCCTGCGAAATGTCCGCATCCCCGAACTGCACCCTGCCGGTCCGCGACATGAGAAGGCCCATGATGGTCTTGAGCAGGGTCGTCTTGCCGACGCCGTTCCGGCCCATCAGGCAGACCACCTGTCCCGGCCCCACCGCCAGCGACACGTTCCGCAGAATGTGGCTCTCGCCGTAATAGACGTTCTGATTATCGAGCCGCAGCATCCTCGTTCTTTTCCATCTTCCGGCCCAGATAAATCTCCATCACGCGAGGATCGGACTGGATTTTGTCCACCGGCCCTTCGCAGAGCACCGTCCCTTCGTGCAGCACCGTGACCGTCCTGGCGATCTGCCGCACGAATTCCATGTCGTGTTCGATGACGATGATGGAATGTTTCTCCGCGAGCGACATGAGCAACTGCCCCGTCTGCTCGGTCTCCTGATCCGTCATGCCGGCCACCGGCTCGTCCACCAGGAGCAGCGCCGGGTCCTGCAGCAGCACCATGCCGATCTCCAGCCATTGCTTTTCGCCGTGGGAAAGCGCCCCGGCCCTGACGCGTCGCTTGTCCTTGAGCCCGATCGTGACCAGCCCGGACTCGATCCGCTCGGTCTCCACGCTCGTGGCCTTGGCCCAGAGCGTGGCGAAGACGCCCTTGCTGACCCGCTTAACCGACAGTTCCAAATTTTCCCAGACCGAGAGCTTGCTGTAGACCGACGGCGTTTGAAACTTGCGCCCGATGCCCAGGGCGGCGATCTGGTTCTCCCGCAGAGGCAACAGATCCTGATCCCTGCCGAAGATGACGCGCCCGGACATGGGCTTGGCCTTGCCGGAGATCACGTCCAGCAAGGTGGTCTTGCCGGCCCCGTTGGGCCCGATCACCACACGCAGCTCGTGGTAATTGACGATGAAGTTGAGGTCGCGGAGGGCTTTGAAGCCGTCGAAGTCGACCGTGACTCCTTCGAGGTAAATGATGGACCCGCGTTCGGCGGCGACGTGAGGCTGTTCGTCGTCCGGCACTGTTCCGTTCATCGAGGCTCCGGCGTTGCCAGGGGTTTGTCGAGCCCGTTGCCGGTTCGTCGCGACGACCAGGAGGCGCCCAGTTTCCGCAACAACCCGACGCAGCCGTCGGGAAAGAATAGCACGACGGCGATAAAGAGCCCACCCAGGAAGAACGGCCAGAGTTCCGGGAAATGGTTGGTCAGGATGCTCCGCCCCAAATTCACGCCGACTGCGCCCAGCACCGCGCCCACCAACGTTGCCCGCCCTCCGACCGCCACCCAGATGACCATCTCGATGGACGGCAGCACGCCGATTTGCGCCGGCGTGATGATGCCCACTTGCGGGACATACAGAGCCCCGGCCAGGCCGGCCAGCGCCGCCGACACGACGAACACGAAGAGTTTGTAATTGGCCGGCGAATAGCCGGAGAACAGCACCCGCTGCTCGCTGTCGCGAATGGCCACGAGCACCTTGCCCGTTCGGGCCTTGACGATCCAACGGCAGAGCAGATAGGCGGCCCCCAGGCCAAAGACCGTCGCGACGTAGAGGGGCCGCTGCGTGCGCTGCTCGCTCAAGAGGAATCCGAAGAGGGTTTTAAAGTCGGTTAACCCGTTGGTGCCGCCCAGGTTCGTTTCGTTCCGGTTGAAGACCAGCCAGGCCGAGAGGGCCAGGGCCTGCGTGATGATCGAAAAGTACACGCCCTTGATCCGGCTGCGAAAGGCCAGGAATCCGAAGATCGCGGCGAAGAACGTCGGGACCAGGATCGCGGCGGCCACAGAGAGCCAGGCGCTGCGGAACGGCTGCCAGAACAGCGGCAGCTCCTTGACCTGATTCCAGACCATGAAGTCCGGCAGCGCACTGCCATACACGCTCTCGGTCCCGATCGAGAGCATCATGTGCATCCCGATCGCATAGGCGCCCAGGCCGAAGAACACCCCATGGCCGAGGCTCAGGATGCCCGTATAGCCCCAGATCAGATCCAGTCCCAATGCCAGGATGGCGAAGGCCAGGAACTTGCCGAACAGATTCAAGGTGAAGTCGGACACGTGCAGCGGAGAATCCTGGCCGGGCAGCACGTTCAGCAGAGGCAGGACGATCAACAGAAAGAAGCCGACCAGCCAGAAGGACAGGCCCTCCCCCCGTTCATTAGCCTGACCGATGTTTTTTCCGTCGCCCACGTGTGTCACGACTCCACATGCCGTCCCTTGATGGTGAACAGGCCGGAGGGTTTCCATTGCAGGAACAGGATCACCAGGACCAGGATGAGCACCTTGCCGTAGACCGCACCGAAGCTCGGCTCCAACAACTTGTTCAACCCGCCGATTCCCAACGAGGCGACGATCGTGCCGGCCAACTTGCCCACTCCGCCTGTCACGACAACCATGAACGAGTCCACGATGTAGTTCTGCCCCAATCCCGGCTCGACGTTGCCGATGAGCGTGAGCGCGCAGCCAGCCAGCCCGGCCAAGCCGGACCCGAAGGCAAAGGTATAGGCATCCACTTTGCGGGTCGGAATCGCCAGACAGGCGCTCATATTCCGGTTTTGCATCACCGCCCGGACTCTCAATCCCACGCCGGTGCGGAACAGCAGGACATAGATACCCAGCACGCAGACGGACGCCAGGGCGATGATGAAGAGGCGATTATAGGGAAGCTGCACCCCGACCATCAACTGCATCCCTCCGCTAAGCCAGCTCGGCGCCACGACCGAGGTCAGGTCCCCGAAGACCACGCGGGCCCCCTGGATCAAGATCAAACTGACGCCCCAAGTGGCCAGCAGGGTTTCCAATGGCCGCCCGTACAAGAACCGGATCAACGTCGCTTCCAGCAACAGGCCAAAGAGGCCGGCCGCCAAGAAGGAACAGGGCATGGCCAGGAGGAAATAATAATCGAACAGGCCGGGGGACAGGTACGCCTTGAACCCTTCCTGGGTCAAAAACGTCGCATAGGCGCCCAACATCATGAATTCGCCATGGGCCATGTTGATCACGCCCATCAAGCCGAAAATAATCGCCAGGCCCAAGGCCATCAACAGCAGGACCGAACTCAAGCTGATCCCGCGGAACATCGTTTCGATGGCGCTGGTCCAACTGCTCCAGGTCTCGATGCGCTCGATCGCCTCCCGAGCCGCCTTGGCCATTGCGGCTTGTTGAGGATCGGTCCCTGTCTCCGGTTGACCGGCGCTCCCCGAGAGGACGGCCAATTCCTTGAGCAACGGAAGACCGTTCTGGCTGTGCAGTTCGCCCAGCTTGGTTGCGGCGGCCGCCTTGACGGAAGGATCGTCCCCGGCCAATTCGATCATACCGATGGATTCCTCCATCGTGTAGCGGACCCACCGGTCCGGTTCGGCCGGGAGCGCTTCCTTCAGCCAGACCAGGACAATCGGCTTGCCGATCGTGGCCAAGTCTGCGGCAGCGGAGCGCCGATCCACCTCCTGTTGGCTCGCCAGCTTGGCCTTGTTCTTGAGCAGGTCCATGACCGGCTTGATCGCCATCCGCAGGCTGCGGTCCCCGTCCGCCCGCATAGCCTCCAGCTTCGGCAGGAGGCTTGCATCGCCCTGTGCAATCAGGGTTTGGACCGCCGCCTCTTGGATGACCGCATCCTCGCTGGCCAGATCCGCGAGCGCCTGCTCTACCGATTGGAGCGCGGCGGCCGGCTCCGCAGCCCCAACTACAGGCGCGATCCAGCCGGTCAGGGCGAACCAAAACACGATTAGGCAAACGAACCGGATCATGCCTTGGCCCCAGCCTGCGGGTCCGCGATCACCGCATCCGCCTCGATTTCCACCAGCATCTCCGAAACAATCAAACGGCTCACCTCCACCATCGTCGTAGCCGGACGGACGTCCTGAAAAAATTCCCCGTGGGCCTTGCCGATTTTTTCCCAGTCGTCCATGCGCGTCACATAGACCCGCGTACGCACAACGTCCTGCAAGGATGCCCCGGCCGCCTGAAGCGCTTTCTCGATATTCTTGAGGGCCTGGACCGTTTGAGCATAGGGATCGTTCCGGCCGACGAGCTCCCCCGCCTCATTCATCGCTGTCGTGCCCGACACGCACACTTGCGCGCCGATTCGGACCGCCCGCGAGTAGCCGATGATCGGCTCCCACTTGCTTCCCGTTCCGATATTTTTCCGCTCCATGGTCCGCTCACACCCTCCCCAGAACATAGGTGTGGCGCGACAAGAAACGGTCGCGCCACACCGGAACGCCCTTAGGCCTTCTTCTGATAGGTGCCCTGGTGGCTGATCCAGTCGCACCCCTTCTCCGGATTCGTGTACTCGCTCCAGGGCTCCGGCTTCACCAAGCCCTTGGACCGCCAGACTGTCTTGAACTGCCCGTCCTTTAGAATTTCGCCGATCAGGACCGGCTTGTTCGTGTGGTGGTTGCCCTCGTCCATCTTGATCTCGCCGCCCGGCGCGAGGACCTTCTGCCCATAGACGGCCTTGCGCACCGCATCCACGTCGGTCTTGCCGGCCTTCTCCACCGCCTGCTTCCAAATGTGAACGCCGAAGTAGGCGGCTTCGATCGGATCGTCCGTCACCCGCTTGTCGCCGTCCGGCAGGTTGTTCTTCTTGCAGTAGGCTTTGAAGCTGGCCACGAACTGCTTGTTCTGCGGCGTATCCACGCTCTGGTAATAGTTCCAGGCCGCCAGATGCCCGACCAGCGCCGTCGTATCCATGCCGCGCAGCTCATCCTCCGCCACACTGAACGCCATAATCGGCGCGTCTTCGGCCCGCAACCCCTGGTTCGCGAATTCCTTGTAGAAGGGGACGTTGCTATCGCCATTGATCGTGCTGATCACGCAGGCTCCGCCACCCGCCGCGAACTTCTTCACCTTGCCGACGATGGTCTGGTAATCCTGGTGGTGGAACGGCGTGTACTCTTCCATGATATTGTCCTTCGGCACCTTCTTGGCCAACAGCATGGCCCGCAGAATCTTGTTCGTCGTGCGGGGATACACATAGTCGGTGCCGAGCAGGTAGAACTTCTTGAACCCGCCCCCCTCCTTGCTCATCAGGTATTCCACCGCAGGCACCGCCTGCTGGTTGACGGCCGCGCCGGTATAGAACACGTTGTGTGAGCACTCTTCTCCTTCATACTGCACCGGGTAGAAGAGCAGCCCGTTGTTCTTCTCGAAGACCGGCAGCACGGACTTGCGGCTCACCGAGGTCCAGCAGCCGAAGACCACCGCCACCTTGTCCACCAGCAGGAGCTGCTTGGCCTTTTCCGCGAAGAGATCCCAGTTGGAGGCCGGGTCCACCACCACCGGCTGGATCTTCCGGCCCAACACGCCGCCCTTGGCGTTGATCTCTTCCACCGCCATCAACACGACGTCGCGCAAGGACACTTCGCTGATCGCCATCGTGCCGCTCAAGGAATGGAGCACCCCGATCTTGATCGGCTCCTTGTCCGCCGCATACGACAAGGCCCAGTTGCCCAGGTCGCCCAGCATGGCCGCCACACCGATACAGGCCGCCACTCGCGAACCCGTCACCCGAAAGTCCCGACAGGATTCCCCGACG
>JBJTAZ010000131.1:0-6776 GCA_046091085.1 Nitrospiraceae bacterium | reverse complement strand
GGTGTGACGGAGCGTCAAGCGCCCCCCGACTCTCCCGCAAGGCGGCGAGCCACGCTGAATGTTCGTCTCGCCGGCGAGCCGACCGGCCGGCAGGAGATTGTCGCGATCGTGGAAGGCACGCTCCTCACCCGCGTCCTGGTCTCGATGGGCCCTGGCGAAGGGCCTCGCTCCTGGCAGGCGGACGTGGGTCTGGATCTGCCGGACACGGAAGCCGGGCCTCAGCCGAACAGAGAAGCCGCCCTGCGCGATCCCCGGCAATGGTTTCACCGGGTGGATGTGACGTTCGCCAGGATGAGGGGCATGGGGCTCACGCCGTTCCTGCGCCGTTCGGTCTACGTCAATCTCGAGCCGCACACGGAACGGGCTGCAGAGGTCAAGCCTGAGCCGGCGCAGCCGGAGGCAGTTCCAGAGCCTCCAGCGCCCCCGGTGCCTCCCGCCGTCGCCGAGTCAGCCCCGCTGCCTGGCATTGAACGGGAATCGGTTTCCCCGGTGGTGGATGCAGCCATTGCCGAAACAGATATGCCCTTGCCCAAACCGCCGCCCGTTGCCGTGGACTACTGGCAGACGTTGGAGCAGCGTGTGACGGCGCAGTTCAGGCAGCGGGTCAGGGCCAAGGCTTTGCCGGTTCGGTTGCCGCGCGTACAATTCAGGCTTTATTGGGACGGCATCGCCAGGACGATCACGCTCGAACGGTCTTCCGGAAGCCTCCAACTCGATCAGGCTGGGATGGACAGCGTGATCGACGCCCATCCCTTTCCGCCCTTTCCGGGGAACCTGACCGATCCTTATGTGGACGTGCACGTGGACTTTGCGACCCCGAAGCCCGTGGCTTCGCCACGAGGGGGAAAGAGGCGATGAGGGACCTGTGCCGCTGCTGAAGACCCCCGCCATCACGCTCAAGAGCCGCAAGTGGGGCGATGCGGACCGGATCATCACGTTCTACACGTTGCGTTTCGGCAAACTGCGCGGGGTGGCGAGGGGGGCGCGGCGGATCAAGAGCCGGTTTGGCAGCGCGCTGGAGCCCTTCGTGCAGTGCGAGCTGAACTTGTTCGAAAAACCCAACGATACGCTGCATCGGGTCTCGCAGGCGGACATCAAGGAAACCTTCCCGGCGTTGCGCGAGGATCTGGCGATGATGGCCGGGGCGGCCCGCATGGCCAACCTGGTGACGGCCATCACCCCGGATGCGGACCCGGCGCCGAAAATCTTCGAGACGTTGGTGCAAGGCTTTCGCTCGCTGAACGAAGGCCACGATCCGGCCCTGACCACGTTGCTGTTTCAGATCAAGCTGCTGGGCTTGACCGGGTTTCGCCCGCAGACCGACCATTGCGCCGCCTGCGGCAAGGATACGCAGGCCTTGGGAGCCGGATCGGCCGGTCGTTTCTCGGCCCTGGCCGGCGGCCTGGTCTGCGATCCCTGTGTGCACCGCCGGTCCGACCGGTATCTGTTCCTGTCCCCGGGGAGCCTGGCCTTTCTGCAGCAGGCCTTGCGCATGACTCCGGATGTGCTGAACCGTCTCAAGGCTTCCGGGCAGGTGCAGCGCGAGCTGGAGCTGGCGATCGAAGCCTACGTGACCATTGTGGCCGGCAAGCGTCTGCCCCCCGTGGATTTTTTGGCCGTCGAACCGGAACTCATGGTGTGACGCGCCTGTTATCGCAAGTCGGGCCGGTAGAGGTTCGGCCTCGGCGGGTCGCTGATCTGCGGAAGGGATGAAAAAGGCTGTGGCGCAGTGTCGGATTGAGGACCGGGCGAAGCAGGGGAGAACGAAGGTCTAGACTCAATATCCGGCCGAGGTGTGAGCGGCACCGTGGGAGCGGGCGCTGCATGGGGCGAGACCGGCATGCCCAGGCCATCGCCGATCGGATTCAGCACAACGGGACTCCTGTCCGAGGACCCTGGTGTGACCGGAACCCCTAGCTCCGGGACCGGGTCGGAAGGCTGGGCGTGGGTGATGGTCGTCAGCAGTGTCAGCGCAAGGGCCAGGAAGATTCTCCTGGCAGCGTCTCCGCCTAGGTTTGACCGTAGCATAGCCAGGGTCTCTGAACAATAGCCGCGATCTCCGCTTCCGGTCTTCCCATAACTCGGCTTTTGTTTGACAAACTGGCTTCGGTGTGTTTTCTCTAAGCAAAACTCCCTCGGTAGGGCGTGGGGAGTCTTGGGGGCATGATGACGGTTCGAGCCAGTTCACAGGCGACGATTCCAGAGGCGATCACCCAGATCGCCTATCCCGCCTACATGGTCAATCGGCAGTGGGATGTCGAATGGATCAACCCACAGGCCGAGGAGCTGATTTTCGGGCAACCGATCCGCACGTTCCGCAATATCGAGGAGCGGCATTTCTTCTCGCTGGTCTTCACGACGAAAACCCGCGACCTAGTGACCGACTTTGAGGGCTTCATCAAGAGCCAGTTGCCGCTGGTGCAGGGAGATATCCCTCCTCCGTCCAGAAATCCGCTTCTGGTGCCGGTGGGCATCGACAGCGTGAGTTGGTTGGGGCGGATCTGGCCCGACGGGGTCGAGGCCCTGCCTCAAATCAACTATCGGGAGGAGCGGCTCCGCTTCAAGCCGTCGCCGTTCGAGGGATATCACCGTGTGGCGGCCATGTTCCGAGAGGGGATCCTGATTGTCTGGATTCCAACCATCGTGAACCTGGCGCCGCTCCTCGATCTGCTGACCGGCCGGAGGAACATCATCACGGACCTGCTCATCAATAAACTCCCGGCGTTGCGCGCGATGGCGGTGCTGGTGGCCGATCTGCAGAACTCCGTGAAGATCTCGGCGGACCTGCCGCCCGAGGAATATTTCGAATTGATCACGGCCATGTGGGCACGGCTGGAACAGCCGTTCCGCGACCACGGCTGCTATTCGGGCAAGCATGTGGGCGACGGAGTGGTGCAGTTCTTTCTGGCCAAGCCGGGCGACGCGTTCGGGCACAGTGTCAATGCCTTGCTCTGTGCAGACGCGATTCGGCAGGGTATGGCGGACATCAACCGGGAGTGGAAACGCAAGAAGCAGTGGCTGAACGAATTGGTGCTCAACATCGGGCTTCACGAAGGGCGAGAGTGGATCGGCTACATCCCCTCGGCCTCTACGCCGGAATTCACCGCGCTGGGCGATACGGTCAACATCGCGGCTCAGGTCTCGGGCGTGGGGCGGAACGGCAGTTTGTGGGTGAGCAAACACTTGATGAGCGAGTTGCCCTCTCAGATTCTGGAGCACGTGGAGTATGGGATTCGCCGGCCGGTGGAAGGGGCTGATCTGTTCATTCCCCAGACCTATTCCCGTGTCGTGGACTTGCCCCATTGCGACCGCATTCCCAAGTCGGCCGACATCGCTAATCTGTCCGTGACCGAGGTGATCCGTATCGATCAGCCTGCCATTCAGGCCGTGCTCCGCTCGATAGCCGCAGGGGATTCCCTGTCCTGACCGTGCGCCGGCGAGACCGGCCTGATCATCTTTCCCCAGCTGTTCATCAGTTCTCTTCAATGCAAGTACCGTCTCGAGCTTCAGGCCGTCGGCTTGTCGGAATCTGTCCGTCTCTGCTATGGTGAGTGCGGCAGGGGCGGTGAAGAATGGGGTGTCATGACCACGAGCGTGCTTGAACCCAAAGACATGGAGTGGCGGGAGAAGGGGGTGCTCGGGATCGACTGGTCCGACGGGCACCAGGCGGTCTATCCGGTCCGTTATCTGCGCCTGCACTGCCCCTGTGCGGCCTGCACCGACGAATGGACCGGTGAGCTGCGCCTCAAACCGGACGATGTGCCCATGTTCATGGCGGTCAACGACATCGAGCCGGTCGGACGCTATGCCCTGAAGTTCACGTTCAGCGACGGACACGACACGGGGCTCTTTTCCTACACCTTCTTGCGCCGCCATTGCCAATGTGATACCTGTGTGCCGGTGAAACCCCAAGAGCCGAAGAGCCGGAGGCTCCTCTGAATCGCCTAGCCCTTCTTCTACTGTCCGCTCTTTTTCTGGCAGCCTGTTCCTACCTGCCGATCAATTTGCGTCCCCTGCCGCCCATGGATGTGCAGAAGGCTCACATCAATAACAATGAACTGATCGGGCAGGTTCTGACGCGGGAAGCCTTCGTCCAAGTTTGGGGGCGGCCCACGTACGAGCATGGGGAGCAGGCCCAGTTTTTGCCGGCCGAAAATGGCAATTGGGTGCCGAGTTTTCGAATCCCCATGGGGCAGGCGCCGGCCGGCTGGGATGCAACCATCCGGACCGGCGATGGCTATTTCGTGATCTATGTGGATCGCGGGGAGCTGTTGGGGTTTCTGGAGGGGCGTCTGGTCTCCCGCGAGAAATTAGGGGCCGAACATCTCCACGCGATTGGCAAGGTCTGGAAGCAGGAAGACATTTATAAGACTGGTTTGGAGAAGTCCCTCATGGTTCCGAAGTAGCGCAGGAGTCCCGCTGACGTTGTTGGCACATCTCCCATCCTACTGATGGCCCGCAAGCCGCTCAATATTCTGTTCGTTTCTCCTGAGGCCGCTCCTTTTGCAAAAACCGGAGGCCTGGCGGATGTGGCCGGCGCGCTTCCCTGCGCCTTAGCCAAGCTAGGCCATCAGGTCCGGCTCGCAATCCCGCGCTATGGTGCGATCGACGGGGCCGCCTGCGGCTTCAAGGAATGGCTGAATGTGGATGTGCCCTCCGTCTCCGGCGCGATTCCGGCCGTGATCGAGCGGGGCCGCTTTTCTGAAGACAAGATTCCCGTCCTGGCCGTGCGGCACGATCCATTCTTTGCGCGGGCCGGCCTCTATGGGGAGGCGGGCAGCGACTATCCGGATAACCTGGAGCGGTTCACGTTCTTTTGCCGTGCGGTGATGGAACTGCTCCCGCGATTGGCGCAAGAGGGCTGGACGCCCGATGTGCTCCATGCCCACGACTGGCAGAGCGCCCTCTGCATGGTCTATCCCCGGACTCTTTATGCGCAGGTTTCCGAGGCGAACAGCCTCGGCACCGTCTTCACGATCCACAATATCGGGTACCAGGGCCACTTTCCCGAGGCGGACTATCCCACAACTGGCCTGGGGAAGGACCTCTTCACACCGGCTGGCCTGGAGTTCTACAACAAACTGAATCTGATGAAGGGCGGCCTGCTCTTTGCCGACCGGCTCACGACGGTGAGCCCGACCTATGGCCGCGAAATCCAAACGCCCGAATTTGGGTTCGGGTTGGAGGGCGTAGTGCGAGAGCGGGCGGACCGGCTGGTCGGCATCGTGAACGGCATCGATACGGACGTGTGGGATCCTGAGACGGACCATTACCTCAGCAGCCGCTACAGTCTGTCCAAGATCGGGGGGAAGGCCATCTGCAAGATGGCCGTGCAGCAGGAGATGAATTTGCCGGTGCGGAATGTTCCGCTCCTCGTCGTGGTCTCCCGACTGTCAGATCAGAAGGGTCTGGATCTGGTGGCCGACATCGTGCCGGCGTTGATGACGGAAGAGCTGCAACTGGTGCTGCTGGGGTCCGGCGATCCGGACTTGGAGGCGCGGTTCCGGTCGCTGCACGCGCAGTGGCCGCAGCAGTTTGGGTTGCGAATCGGGTTCGACGATGGATTGGCCCATCGCATCCAGGCCGGCGGGGACATGCTCTTGATGCCTTCGCGCTACGAGCCTTGCGGCTTGAGCCAGCTTTACAGTTTGCGGTATGGGACGGTCCCGATCGTCCGGCAGACCGGCGGGTTGGCCGATACGGTGGCTCCCTATGGGGTGAGCGAGAACGCTACGGGATTTGTCTTTAAGGATGCGACTCCCGGGGCGCTTCTATCCACCATTCGGACGGCCCTGGGCGTCTATGCCCATCCCAAACGCTGGGCCGCGCTCATGCAAGTCGGCATGAAGACGGATGTGTCTTGGGCGAAATCGGCAAGGGCCTATGCCGATCTCTACGAGCAAGTCGTCCGCGTCCGTGCCTAGCGTGAGCGCGGACGGATCGTCTCTTCCTCATACTGGGCGAAGAGTCGTGTTGGTTACGGGGGGTGCGCGCCTCCCGGTCCGTGCGGGATGCCGACGGAGCGGAAGAGCGGTGTGAGCTTGCCGTTGGGGTGGAGGTAGCCGGCGCGCAGCGGCAGGGTGCGTCGGTTGTGCCGGTTCAGCCGGCTGGGGCAGGGTCTGATGCTGGTGAGCCAGTCGGCCACGTCCTGCGGGTTGCCGATGGAGGCGGAGAGGAGGAGCAGCTTGGCCTGGGCCGGGCAGAAGATGATGGTCTCTTCCCAGACCACGCCGCGTTCCGGGTCGGCGATGTATTGGGACTCATCCATGATCACCAACCCCAAGGTATCCAGCCGCACGTCGATCTCGCCGCTCGCCGCATCGTAGAGCAGATTCCGCAAGATCTCCGTGGTCATGATCAACAGCGGGGCTTGGGGGTTGTCCTTACGATCCCCGGTCAAAATGCCGACTTTGTCCGGCCCGAACAGCCTCGAAAACTCGGTGAACTTGGTGTTCGAGAGTGCCTTTAACGGCGAGGTGTAGATCACGGTCCGCTCCGCCGCGATGGCTCGCCTTGTGGCCTCGCTCGCCACGTAGGTCTTGCCGCTGCCGGTAGGGACGCTGACGATCACGTCTCCTGTGGCCAGATGGTCGAGCGCTTCTTCCTGCCAGGCATCCGGCACGAAGGGTTGGGGCGCGGGGACGCCGAGGCCCTCCAAAAACGAGGCGAGGTCGGCGGCTGGCTCGGTCGGTTCCGCCTGGATGTGGTGCCCGGCGCGCGGTCGGCTGTCCTGCCTGGCCGGTGGCGGGCGTTGGGGAAGGCGTGGCTTCTTGCGG
>JBJTAZ010000130.1:0-4631 GCA_046091085.1 Nitrospiraceae bacterium | reverse complement strand
CCTCAAAGAGGTCCGCGCCGCCTATCAGATGGGCGGACCCCGAGACTTCGACGCGCTTTTTCGATCCGACGCCTGGCAGAAGGCGCGATCCGTCGTGCTGTTGTTGGTCTAAAACAGAGAGCCGTACGACCGGAGGGTCGGACGGCTCTCTTGCTATCTTGTTTCTGCTTTATAGGATGGTCAAAACGGCTGTCCAGCGAGGCCGCAGGAAGTGTGGCGACTGAGGCGTACGTCTCCGTACGTCGCAGGGAGACACACGACCGAGAACGAAGCTGGCGGCCTTTTTCAACATCCTACTTGTTCGGCTGCGGCGTGATGCGCAGATAGGGCATCACGGCCTTGAAGCCCTTGGGAAACAGGGTCTTGGCTTCCGCGTCGGACACGCCCGGGGTGAGGATGCAGTCCTGGCCGTCCTTCCAGTTCACCGGCGTCGCCACCTTGAACTTGGCGGTGAGCTGCAGCGAGTCCACCACCCGCAGCAACTCATCGAAATTCCGCCCGCAGGAGGCCGGATAGGTGAGCATGAGCTTGATTTTCTTGTCCGGCCCGATCACGAACACCGATCGCACGGTCATGTTATCCATCGCGTTCGGGTGGATCATGTCGTAGAGCATCGCCACTTTCTTCTCCGGGTCCGCGATCAGCGGATAGCTCACCTGGCACCCCTGCGTCTCGTTGATGTCCCCAATCCAGCCCTTGTGGGACTCCAGCGGGTCCACGCTGATCGCCAGCACTTTCACGTTCCGTTTTTTGAATTCGCCCGACACCTTGGCCATGTAGCCCAGTTCGGTTGTGCAGACGGGCGTGAAATCCTTGGGATGCGAGAACAGGATGCCCCAGCCATCGCCCAGCCATTGGTGGAAGTTGACGGTCCCTTCGGTCGTCTCCGCCGTAAAGTTCGGCGCCTCGTCGCCCAATCGTAGCGCCATGATGAACTCCTTTCTATGAGATAAGCGGAATGAAATGATCGGGTCCAATGCCGATGGAACAACTTGTACGATACTGCTTTCCCTCATCGATGTTCAATAGGGGCTATAGGTCGATCGACGTGCCTTCCCGCGCAAAGCACCAGTCCACGTCATGGAACGGCAGGTTCTTGTCCTTCGCCGTCTTGCGCTGCCGCTCGTAGTACTCGCGGGCCCGCGCCTCGGCCTGGGCGATTTTTTCGTCCGACGAAGCCGGCTCGTGGTGGACGAACCGCACGGTCTTGATCCCTTCGCTGATCGCCAGATCCAGCCCGATCAGCGCCGCCGCATGGCCCCAGTCCACTTTCTCGACCACCTCCATGATGGAGTACTGGGCGTCGAACACCATGAGGTCCACGCCTTGGTACAGGGGCAGGTCCTGGCCGAGATCCTCCCGGCTCATACGCGTACATTCCGTGTCCGCACAGTGGGCAAAAACCTTGCCCCGATGTTCGAACCGGTAACCCCAACAGGGGTCCGGATGGTCCAGCCGGTAGGGCGTCACCGTCAGGTCCCCGATCTGAGTCGGCTGGCGCGGCGGCAACCGATGATACACCAGCGTGGCGCCGATGCGTTCGAGCGGCACAGGAAAATTCGGCTTGCGGAAGAGCGTGCGCAGGACGTCGGGCAGGTCCGGTTCCACCGCATACAGGTGAATCTGATTGCCCGGAATGAAGATCGGCGTGAAGAACGGCAGCCCGATCAGGTGGTCCCAGTGGAAATGGGTGAAGAGGAGATGGACTTCCCCCTGGCCCTTGCCGCAAGGGCCCTTCAAGAGTTCGTAGCCCAGGAGGCGGAGCCCGCTGCCCGCATCAATGATGACCTGCTGGGTCTCGGTCCGCACCTCGAGGCAGAGGGTATTGCCTCCATAGCCGCCGACCTGTTGCGGGGGAAGAGAACCCAGGAACCGGTCAATGTCAGCGGCGCTTCGGTGCCCGGCGGCAAAGAACGACAGAAATAGGTTTCGCGTCCTCGTGATCAGGTCTTGCGGGACGGTGGGCGAGGGGAGCGAGCCGCGAACGCCCCAGAATGTGACGCGCATGGCCATGGGGCCAAGCCTCCCATTCTCAACCCGGGCGAGTCAAGAGTCGCGCGGCGCTGAAACGGTCAGAATGAAACCAGGCTGTTCAAAAATCCGCCCGGCAAGGCCGCAGCGAGCGAAAGGACGAGGCGTACTTTTGCGGTACATTGAGTCCTTGAGTGACGCGAGAACGAAGCCGGGGAGCTTTTTCAACAACCGGTTAAGGGCAGAGGGGATGGTCGGTCAGGGCCTCATACGCCTGGCTGATGGAGCCGACCGGCGAGACTTGCACGAGGAAGGGCGTGAACCAGTCGCTGTCGGCGACATCCAGCTCATCCGGCACCAGGATGCGGTGCATGTGGGCATCGCCGGCCGCAATCACTTTCAGCGGCAAGGCGCCTACCGGCGAGATGTGCCCGTCCGGCGTCACCGCGCCGGTCATGACCCGATCGGAAGGAATGAACTCGCCTTTCGCCAGAGCCATCACGGCCAGCGCCACCATGGCGGATAAGCTGTCGCCGTAAATCGTCACGCCGGTATAGGGGACGGACAGGACCACGTTCCAGGAGTCGGTGGAGAGACCGGCGACTTTCGCCGCCCGCCGGATGGCTTGTTCGACAGCGGTCTGGGCCATGCGGGAGAAACGGCCCGGCGAGGTGCTGAAGTGCACGGCCAGGCCGGTACGGTCCAGCCGTTCGTCGAAGGAGAGGATGAGGTTGGCGACGGTGCCGATGGGATGCGCTTCCATCGTCACGCCAAGAATGGGGATGAGTTGTTCCCGTTGCCCGCTGAACGCTTGGGCTCGCGACGCGAGCGTCAGGAGCGAGGCCAGGACCACAGCCACGACCACGGCCGGCGATCCGCGTGTGCGGCAGCGTCGCGTCGCGGCCCCCTCATTCTCTGGCAGCCGCGTTACCCCATCAGTCGCCCTCCTGCGATAGCACACATTCGTCCGGGCTGCCTTCCCAATCTCGCATCGGCCGATACTCCAATAATGGAAAGGCAGGCTGCTCGTCCTGGCGTTTCCGAAGCGCCGCCGCCAACCCGTCATAGATCGCACGGGCCGACTCGGACCAGTCCAGGTTGAACGGCTGCCCTTGAAACGCCGCTTCCGCGGCCTTCATCTCGTCATGGGTCAGGGGCCTGGGCTTCTTGAACGCATTCATGGCCATCACATCTACTCCCTCTCGGCTTCTGTTACCCCTATCGGTCGGAGGGTGGGACGAGCTTGAGCGGGCATCGATCTGCCCTGAACACCGGCAAAAATGGCACGGTGGCAGCGGCCCCCTCGTTGCTTTCCCGGCCCGCCTACGCCATCCTTATGCCCTATGTCCCACTATGATGTGATTGTCATCGGCGCCGGCGGGGCCGGGCTCATGTGCGCCTTGCAGGCGGCCACACGGGGCCGACTGGTCCTGGCCCTTGACCATGCGCCGAAGATCGGCAAAAAAATCCTCATTTCCGGCGGCGGCCGCTGCAACTTCACCAACCGTCAGACAAGCCCGGCCAACTTCGTCTCGCAGAATCCCCGTTTCTGCACGTCGGCCCTGGCTCGCTTCACCCCGGACGACTTCATGCAGATGGTGAAGGCCCATGGCATTCCCTTTCACGAGAAAAAGCTCGGGCAGTTGTTTTGCGACCGCTCCGCGCGGGACATCGTGGGCATGCTAGTTCAAGACTGCGAACAAGCCGGCGTCACGTTCCAGCTCGACTGTTCGGTGCAGGCCGTCACGAAGCCCGATCGGTTTCTCGTGGACACGGCCAGGGGCTCGTTCTCATGCGAATCGCTCGTGATCGCCACCGGCGGCCCCTCGGTGCCGGACACAGGCGCCACCGGCTTCGGCTACGGAGTGGCCACGCAATTCGGCCTGGCTCTCGTCGAACCGGTCCCTGCCCTGGTCGGACTGACCTGGAACGAATCGGATCTCCATGCCTTCGGCGATCTGGCCGGTGTCTCGACGGAAACCATCGTCACCTGCCGGCGTGCCTCGTTTCGTGAAAATATCCTGTTCACGCACCGAGGGCTAAGCGGCCCGGCCATCTTGCAGGCCTCCCTCTATTGGCAACAGGGCGATCCGATCACGATCACCCTGCTGCCGGATCTCGACAAGACCGCCTGGCTCCTGGATGCCAAACGGCAGGGCGAGAAGACCGAGTTGAAAACGCTGCTGGCCTCCCACCTTCCCAAGCGGCTGGCTGAAATATTCTGCGCGCGGTACTTGCCCTCGAAACCCTTGGGGCAATTGTCGGACAAGGACCTAGCCTCCTTCGCCCAACGGCTCCATCAATGGGTCGTCCGGCCGAGCGGCACCGAGGGGTTCAAGAAAGCCGAGGTCACCAGGGGCGGGGTGGATACGGGCGAACTGTCCTCCAAAACCATGGAGGCCAAGAAAGTGCCGGGCCTCTATTTTGTCGGAGAAGTCGTGGACGTGACCGGGCAGCTCGGCGGGTACAACTTCCAATGGGCCTGGGCATCCGGTTTCGCGGCAGGCCAGGCTGTGTAGGGGTGAGCGTTTCATCACTCCACGCAGTCGCATTAGCCGCTGAAATAAGAAGGCTCTTGATGAAGGTACATTCATCAGGCACCATGTCACCCGAATCGTGACGTGACCGATGGCCAAACGACCACCCTCATGCGGGCGTCC
>JBJTAZ010000129.1:0-5134 GCA_046091085.1 Nitrospiraceae bacterium | reverse complement strand
GTGTGGGCCTGTTCATAGACGCTCAAGACGCACGGGCATCCCTCGTCAGACTGGAGCAGCGCATCTTTCCTCTCGGAAAGACGGCACATGTAAGAGTTCGAGACGGATCGTGAACGAAATTAGAGGACCGGAGGAGCGCGGGCGACCGTTGAGTCAAGCCGCAGAACCGACGAGCTGGAACGATGCAGCGAATAGACCGGAAGACCGGAGACGGGCAGCTCAAGCCGGAGCAACGACAAGCCGGCCATATCCGGTTGGTGATCGGATGGGGACAGCAACTCCTTGCCTTCGGCGAGATCCGCTTCGTCCCAGTCCTCCAGCACCACCTGCGCGGGCAACGCATCCGAAGCCTGCCCGGAGGGACGGCCGATCAGACAGACAAACAACACGAGCGCGATGGCCAGACATCCCCACCACTGCAGAAGCAGCGCTATGGACCGCTGATTATGCCTCATCTGCTTCACAGGCAACCTCGTGAACGACGAGCGGATTCCGAAAAGCTCCCTGACGTCTTCTTCCCCTAACACAGGTTCGCTTGCCTGTCAACGAACCCGCCCTTTCGTCACCGCCGCTGCAAGGCCAGCGAGGCGCCGATCAGCGCCATCGAGATCAGGACCAAGATCGCCGAGAGCGCATTGATCGTCGGCGTCACGCGGCGAAACGCCTGCCAGGGCGTCGCCCACAGATCGCGCGCCGCCTCTTCCAGCGAGGGGTCCAGCTTCCGCAGCCTTGCCCGCAGAATCACCGTCACGATCGGCAGATTGAAGACCGCATGGCCGATCATGACGGTAAGCAGGCCGAGCGGCAACCGCACCAACAAGAAGAACAGCATCAAGGAGACGCCCATCATGATTTCCGGAATCACGAGCGGCAACAACATGGCACCTTCCACCAACGGCTGTCCGCGGAACATCCGCCGCGCCAACCCGACCGCGGCGCACAGCCCCAACGCGGTCGCGATCACGGTCGACGCCGACCCGACTACCAGGCTGTTGCGAACGGCCAGGCGCAGCGCCTCGTCTTCGAGCAGCAGCCGGTACCAGTCGAGCGTCAATCCCTGCCACGTGGCGGAAAGTCGCGAGGCGTTGAAAGAGAAGGCCACCAGGACGGCGATCGGCGCGTAGAGGAGCAACAAGGTCGCCGCGCCGGATCACGAGGGACAGGCGGTCCACGGCGAGGGTGTCGTCGTGTCGTTTGCTGACGTCCCGCAATTCGACGCTGGACTCAGCCACCGCCCGTCCCCGCTACCGCGCCAACCGCATCTTCGATTGACGCTGCCGCGTCTGCTTCCTCAACCGCACCAGCTCCCGATGCTCCTCCAGAAAATCCAGCCGCAAGACTACGTGGTCTTCGCTGACGATCCGGACCAGCCGGTCGGCATCCTCCGCATGGTCTCGCACCAACTCCGACAGGGTCTTGACCTGACGCTCCAACCGGTCCACCCGCCAGATCAGACTGTGCAACAACGGCTGGGCGGCATCAACCAGGGGCAGCTTGTCCAGTCGCTTCTTCGTTTTCGTCAGACTCACGGCCTGCTTCGGTTTGGCCTGCCTGGGCATGTTTTATCCTCCCGCTTCAATGGCCACATGTGCGGCTAGTATCGTCCGACAGGGGGCGGCTGTCAATCGCGGCAACTCCCGCTTCGGCTTTCTATTTGGGTGCGCTCCTGTTACAATTTCGCGGTATGCGCAACATTCTCGCCATGGTCCTGGCCGGCGGCAAGGGGGAACGGCTCTTCCCCCTCACCCAGCATCGCGCCAAACCGGCCGTGCCCTTCGGCGGCAAGTATCGGATCATCGACTTCACGCTCAGTAACTGCCTCAATTCCGGCATCCGGCAAATCGCCGTATTGATTCAATACAAGTCCTACAGTCTGGACCGGCATATCCGCACCGGCTGGAACATCCTGAACCCGGAAGTCGGCGAATTCATCGCCTCCATTCCACCCCAGCAACGGATCAGCGAAGACTGGTACCGGGGCACGGCCGATGCCGTCTACCAAAACCTCTTTCTGCTGGATAACGAACGCCCGGAATACATTCTGATCCTGGCCGGCGACCATATCTACAAGATGAACTACGCGGAGATGTACGACTTTCTGCAGGAGAAGCAGGCGGATGTCGTGGTCGGCGCTCTGGAAATTCCCCTGCACGAAGCCGGCCGGTTCGGTGTCATCGGCGTGGATGAAGACTATCGGATCCAGCAGTTCGAGGAAAAACCGGAGCATCCCACGCCGATCCCCCACGACCCCGGCCATGCCTTCGTATCCATGGGCATCTATCTGTTCCGCACCGACGCCCTGCGCGACCACCTGATGCGCGATGCCAAGGAGGATAGCCTCCACGACTTCGGTCGAAACATCATCCCCCGCATGATCAAGGAGAACCGGGTCTTCGCCTTTAAGTTCCAGGACGCGAACCGCAAGGCCGTCAAGTATTGGCGCGACATCGGGACGCTGGACGCCTACTGGGAAGCCAACATGGACCTGGTCGCCGTGGACCCGCTTTTCAACCTCTATGACCAAAACTGGCCGATTCGCACCTATCAGGGCCAGTTCCCGCCCGCCAAATTTGTGTTCGCCCAGGACTTCCAGGGAGGGCGGATGGGCGTGGCGCTGGATTCCATCGTCTGCGGCGGCTGCATCATCTCCGGCGGCCGCGTGCAGAACTCCCTACTCTCCCCCAACGTCTTCGTCCACGATCATGCGGACGTCCGCGAGTCCATCGTGATGGAAAACGTGACGATCGGCGAACACTGCCGCATCCGCCGCGCCATCATCGACAAGGACGTGGCCATCCCGCCCAAGACCGAGATCGGCTACGATACGGAAGCCGACCGGAATCGGTTTACCGTCACCGAATCGGGCTTGGTGGTGATTTCCAAGGGAATGAAACTGCATGCCTCCGTCGATCCATCCGGTTGACCTGATCAACGCCCTGCGCGCCAAGCACCTGACCCCGGCCATCGTCTTCCTGACTTCGCGCCGTGCCTGCGACGACGCCATGCAAGCCTTCGAGCACAGCCAGGTTGCGATTCCGCCAGCCCGCCGAGATGCCATCGCGGCGGCGCTCAAGGACTTGACCGTCCTGTATCCCAGCATCGCCGAACACCCGCTCCAATCCGTAGTGCAACGCGTCGGCGTGGCTGCGCACCATGCCGGACACCTGCCGTCCTGGAAAATCGCCATCGAAGAACTCATGCGGCAGGGCTGTCTCGACGCCGTCTTCGCCACCACCACACTGGCGGCCGGTGTGGATTTTCCGGCCCGCACCGTGGTGATCACCCAATCCAGCGTGCGCAAGAGCCGGGATTTCACCGACCTCACCATCAGCGAGGTGCAGCAATGGGCCGGACGGGCCGGCCGCCGAGGCAAAGACCTGGTCGGCTTCGCCGTGCTCACCCCGTCTCCCTACATCGACTTGAGCGTGATCACCAAAGGCCTGACCGGCCAGCCGGAAGCGATCGACAGCCAGTTCGTCATTTCCTATCCGATGATTCTGAACCTGCTCAAGGCCCACCCGTTGGATCAGATCCAGGCCATCCTGGCCAAGAGCTTCGCGCAGTTTCAGCTCAACCGACGGGCGGATACCTTGGAGAACAAGCTGGACCAATTGCACGTTCAGATGGAGCCCTACGGCCCGCGCGTCTGCACGGACTGGATCACCCAATGGCAGGTCTTCGACCAGGCCCGAAAGCAAAAAGCCAACCGGGTGCAGGTGAAGCGGCACGAATCGCCAGAATTGACGGCTCGGCTGCAATTCCTCACGCCAGGCCGAGTCGTCGGACTGCCCAAGGGCCGCGGGATCATTCTGCGCCAATACCACAGCAAAGGGCAGAAGCAACCGATGGTCACGCTTCTGCGCCCAGGCGGGGCCGTCACGGAAAGCCCGGCATCCGCCGTCACGCAACTCTTCGCCAAGACCTTCGAGGTGGCGGAAGCCCCAGCCTACCCCTGGTGCACGCAGGCCTGCCTGGACGAACTCGCCCGTCACGCGGATGAATTACCCGTGCGGATGCCGGCGCTGCCGATCCTCGTGCAGAGCGAACCGGATGAAAGCCGGATCGTCCAAACGTTGAACGACGAGTTCCCCTGTCCCACCTGTCCGTCGCGGCCCGCCTGCCAGAAGGACCATGCGGCCGCGCTCAAACTCCGGCAGGAAGTGCACCGGAACCACAAGATGATTCAAGCCTTGCGCACGGGGCTCTGGCACCGCTTCCAGTCGCGCACCGAGGTATTGCAACAGCTCGGCTACCTCACGCCGACGTGCCAACTGACCGAGGTCGGCGAATGGGCCAGGCTGATCCGGATCGACCATTCCCTGTTGATCACCGAATTGATCCGCGCCGACGCGTTCAGCGGAATCGAACCACAAGTCCTGGCCGCCATCATGTCCAGCATCGCCCACGACGACGACCGGCCCGGCGCCTTTCCCCGCATCAGCCCCGGGCTGGCCTCGCTCCTGGGCCAAGTACGGCACCTGGCCGAAGCGCTGGAGCCGCACGAAAATCCGCCGCTCCTGCGCGCCGATATCGCGGCGGTCACGGAACGGTGGATCGGCGATCCCACCCTGACCTGGATCGGCCTTTGCCGCCTGACCAGCATGGCCGAAGGCGACATCTATCGCCTGCTTGCCAGGACCCTTGAGTTCCTGTCGCAGATCCACACGCTGCGGGGGACGCATCCGGGCCTGGCCGACTGCGCCAGCCGCGCGATCAAGACGCTACGGCGCGGCGTGCTAGAGGAACTGCCGTGAAGGAGAAACCGTCAGCCGTCGGCATTCAGCACAAAGCTGTTTGCTGAGAGCCGAACGCTCAAACCATGACCACCGAAGAACTCGAAACACTCCTCGACCTGCTCGGCATAGAGATACCCGACCGAATGTAATCCCGCCTCCTCCACCGCGTCAGCGGGGGAGGGGGACCATCGCGAAGCGATGGTGGAGGGGGCAACCCCCGTCGGTCGAGAACGGGCTTTCAGGCGCCCTGCAGCGACCGCGCCCATGTAACGGCAGGCTCAACCATCGCAACCCAGTCAATCGCCATCCCCACGGCTCCAACCATCGCGCACAGCGCCACGAAGGAGACCGTCCACACGATGCCCCTCAGATAGGGCACGCCCAGCGCGTAGAGCGGG
>JBJTAZ010000128.1:0-4992 GCA_046091085.1 Nitrospiraceae bacterium | reverse complement strand
GAGCCAAGGGATAGAGAATCGGGGCCGCTTCGCCCTTGAATAACGTGAAGGCCAGGACCATCGCCGCCACCTTCGTCACGGCATAGGTTTCAAACAGGTCCGCCGCCATGCCGGCGCAATCGCCGACGTTGTCGCCCACATTGTCCGCAATGACGGCTGGATTCCGCGGATCGTCCTCCGGAATGCCCGCCTCCACCTTGCCGACCAGGTCCGCGCCCACATCCGCCGCCTTCGTATAGATGCCGCCGCCCACCCGGGCAAAAACCGAGATCAAACTGCCGCCGAAGCCCAGGCTCAGCAAGGCATGGACGGCCTTTTCCTGCCCGGCGATGGCGGAGCCGATGACGTAAAATCCGGTGAGCGCCAGCAACGCCAAGCCAATGAGCAGAAGCCCGGTCACCGCCCCGCCCCTGAACGCCACGGTCAGCGCCGCGTTGAGCCCATGATGAGCCGCCTGGGCCGTGCGCACGTTGGCCCTGACGGCAATATACATGCCGATGTACCCAGCCGTGGCCGATGCTCCGGCCCCCACCAGGAAACCGATAGCCGTGAGCAGCCCAAACTTGTCAGACCAGATCCCCGCCAGCCACAGGACGAGGAAGAGCACCGCCGCCACCACACCGACAGTCCTGTATTGGCGGTTCAAGTAGGCTGCGGCCCCTTCTTGGATGGCCAGCGCGATGCGCTGCATCTCCTGATTGCCGGCGTCGAGCTTAAACACCCAAAAAGCCAGGTAGAGCCCGTAGCCGATTCCGGCAATCGCCGTGGCGATCGAAAATACGATAATCGCTGTTGCATCCACTGAACGATCCTCCCTTAACGACGCGTCTGCTTGTCTCTATGCACGATCCCCACCCTGCGGCAGGGTCTCTTGTGGCGCAAAAGTGCGGTCATTGTATACAGACAGGTGGCAATGATCAAGGCGAAACACCGCGGCCTGAGCACCGAGCCAGGCTCACCGGTTTGCCTTCGCCGAAGACGGTCTGCTATAGTTGGCCGCCGGAGAAAAAACGCATGGGACTCGGTCCTGAGTACATTCTGGTCGAAGGCAAGACGTTCAAGGACGAGCAACTGACGCTCGACAACCACGTCTTCAAGAACTGTACGATGGATCTCTGCCGGGTGTACTACAGCGGTGGGCCGTTCGAACTGATCGATACGCACGTCACGAACTCGACGCTGATCCTCAATCAGCCGGCCAAGAACATCTACTCGGCCATCCAGATCTTCAAGATGAAGTCGCCGGGCTCCAAGATCTCCGCCGACTAGTTGCGTAGCCCACCCAACTGACAACCGACGCCTACTTCAACGGCACGTTCGCCGCCTGCTTCACGATCGGAATCGGCTGGAACGCCGGATCCTGCGCGCCCTTGGACGACTCGGCCTCGATCCGCTGCAAAAACTCCGGCGGTCCCGTCACCGGCGCATAGCTCAGCGCCACCTCAATGTCGAACGAACGGGTATCCTTCGGCGTCGGAAACGTAAAAGTCTCCTTCCGCGTCTCTTCCGGTTTCAACACCGTGTCCTCCGCCACCTTCACGGCCTTGAAATCAAATGCGGTCTGCTGCCCCTTGACATCCACGAATACCCGGCCATAGATCCGCTGTCCCGTATAGACGGTCTTGAGATTCTTGCCTTTCACCGCCAATTCCAGCACCACCTTGGCCCAGGCCGGATGGGTGGTTGGCAAATTATGAGGCACCAGGCTTTGCACGGTCACCACCACGCTGGTCTGCTCCCCCTTGACGGACGTTTCGACGGTCAGCTTTGCCGCCTCCTGCCGCAATTTTCCGATCCGGCCTGGGAAAGAATGGTTGGCCACCTTGCGCTTGCTCTCGCCGTTCGCCGACTCGCCGACTTGCTCCGGCATGTGGCAGGTCTGGCACTCTTTGCCGCCTTTGACCGCCTGGCTGCTTTCCCACGAGCCCAACAGCTCACTGGCCTTACCCAAGTTGGCCGAGGCCGGCACGGATTGGTGGCAGTTCATGCAGAGATCGGACTTGCGGAAGAGCTCCAACTCCATGGACTGGTGGGCCAGGTTCTGGACAAAATCCTTGTAGGGGCCGAACAGGGTCTTCCCCGGCTCGTACTTCGGCACGGGCGGGTGGCTGCTCCGATCGACCTGCTTGATCAAGTGGCATTGGGCACACCCCACGCCATCGATGGCCGGATCGCCCGATTGGACTTGCGAAACGAACGCTTGGGCTTGATCGGCATATTCGCTGATGTGCGGCGCATGGCAGCGGAAGCAGAGCGCCTTGTCTTTGCCGGCCGAAAAGGCCAAATACTCGTCCAGGGACGCCCGAAACGCCGGCGAGTGGATGGAGCGCGAAAGCGGCGACGTTTCCCATTCCTCGAAAACCCGCTCGTGGCACCGTTTGCATTTGTTCGAGTTCGGAAAGACCTTGTCCAGGGCCCCCTTGGTTTTCGACGGCTCCTCGGCCGACCCCATCGGCACGGAACCCCAGGCGCCCACGATCGCCAGCAGGCCCAGCATGAGCAGGCCCGGCTTGATCCACCGCCCGAATCGTTTTGCAAGCCCGTTCGTTCTCACCGCTCAGCGCCTCTCAGTTCAACGCTTTATTGCGGAACGTGAGCACCCGAGGCTGCGCATAATCCTCGAGCAACTTGACAGCCATGGCCCGTTCCTTCTCGCCGGCCAACGTAGCCAAATACTTCTTCTTGAGCTCCTGACTCGGCTCCGGAATCAAAGCGTAGGAGAGCAGCGCCTCGACCGTGGCAGGCACGGCCCCTGCGGGCAGCGCCAGGGCGAAGGGCACCCGCTTCGTGGTGCCTCCGCGCACCAAGGGCTCCGGGATCGGGCCTCGCATGATTTGCTCGTACGGCAGGCCGAATCGCTTCTGCTCGCTGACCAACACCTGCCCCTGCGCATTCTTGACCGTGATCGTCACCAGGAATTGCTTGAGCGCCGGGTCCCCGTCCGGAAAACTATGGGGAAGGCTGCCCGTCCGCACCAGCAGAGTCCCGTCCACGGAGGCCGGCGACTTGGTCGCTTCCACATCCACGCGCGGCATCCATTCGGCTTGCAAATTGCGATTCTTCAGCATGATGCCAGGAATCACCACGCCGCGGACCCAATGGCGGCCGATGGATCGGGTCATCGCACCGCGTTTCGAGGTCGAACTGCCGGTCGAGGGCTCCATGTGGCAATCCTGACAGATGGTGCCCTGCAGAATCTCGCCGGGCAGGTCCCGCTTGGTCACGTCCTTGACCTTGTCGAAGTGACAGGAGGCGCAGTAATTGGCCCCGCGGTACAGGTCCGATTGACTGGCCGGATGGACCAAGTTTTCCTCCGGCTCCGCGTACGGCCCATACATCACCTTGCCCGGTTGCAGCGTGAAGGTGGGCGGCCCGGCTGGCGTCGCGGACAGGCCGTTGATCAGATGGCAGGAGGCACAGCTGATCCCCTCGACCTCCACTTTTCCGGAAAGCACTTGCTGGTTGATCTTGTCCGTATGTTGCGGGAAGGCCGTCACCGACGGCACATGACACGAGAGGCAGCGCGTCCGCTCCTCGGACGTCGGATTGGTCTGGAGCCAGAGCCCAAGCACGGTCTTAAACACGGGGGATTCGAGGGACGTGCCGTGGAGCAAGGCGGCATCCACGCGCCCGAACGTCTTCAGGTCCGGGGTCTGCTCGCGCATGCCCTTCCATTCTTCATAATGGCGATCATGGCACTGCTTGCAGTCTTCGGAGCGGATAAACACCTGCTCGATCTCGTCCACCCAGGGGCTCGCCGGTTGGCGCTCCGCCTTCTGGGCCGCAGCCCGATCGTGGGGCAAGGCACTGATGCCCATGGTACCGGCCACCATCGCCAGAATTGCCAGCTTCTGCATCGGTCTCATATAGGCTCCGCCGGACCGCTCAGGCTCCCGATCAGTCTTTGATAATCCGCACGAAATGAAAATTGATGAGTCCGCCCACTCCTTGCACTTCCGCATCCGCCGGCTCATAGCTCCCGACCGTGAAATTGCCGGTGGGGATGGCCCGCTTGAGCGCCCGCCCGAAATCCAGCATCGTCCGCACTTCGACTTTATCGATTTCCTTGATCACCGCCCGAACCTTGATGCCGGCCAGATCGGCCGGCGTGCCACCGATCACCTCGAACACGACCACGCCCTCGGACCGTTCCATCTTCAGTTCTTTTTGAATCTCCTCGTCGACGGGCCCTACCACGATGCCGAATTCTTCTCCCAGCCTGGCTGCTTCGGCTTCCGTCATCTCCTGGTCCGGCGCAGCGGCGGCCCATCCCCCGCCCCAGGCCGAGGCGCGCAAGTCGGCGACGCACAAGAAAAAAGCCCTACCCGCGGGGAGGGCTTGCCGCCGTCTCGGATTATCCTGAACGAGCCGGCCGCTCATTCATGCCCCGGTTCAACAGGATCCGACAGGAATCGTGACCATCCGGTCACAACTTCACCACCGGATCGATTGAGAGTTGGAACCAGGGCGCCACGGCCTTTTGCCCGTTGCGTTCCTTGTTCTCGCCGTTCCACACGGCAAACGCGATGGCTTGCAAGCGGCCCGGCTCCAATTTGGCCTCGTTTTCCGGATCGGTACTGGCCAACGGCCGCTTGATGACCACGCGCCAGACTCCATCCTTCCAGGCAGCCTTGCCTTGCACCCGTCCCTGCGACTGCTTGGTGGTCAGGGTGCTGAAGCCGCCGCCGACCAGGTCTTCCACCGAGGAGGCGCGGCGGGGAATCACTTCGAATCGCCGGACTTCCCCGCCGTCGCCCTTACGCTCGGCGGCCTTGGCGGCCCGTCGGTCGATATCGCTCTGCCAATCGGCCTTCCAATGCCAGATGTTGATGTAGTGGTCGAGTTGGCCCATGCAAAAAAAGGCGGGGGCCTCCCCCAGCGGAAGGCCGATCGCGACACCGTCTCGGAACGTACCGGGGGTCAACCGATCGTTCTTCGTGTTGTCCTGCCACTCCAGCAGAAACGCGATCTCCGTGCCGTTATGTACAGAGC
>JBJTAZ010000127.1:0-6792 GCA_046091085.1 Nitrospiraceae bacterium | reverse complement strand
GCATATGCAACGGGGTCGCCTGCCGGACGCGGCGCCGCTCAGGTGGTGAAGATGGCGCGGTGCTCGATCGCCTTTGCCACGGCGGCCAGCAGCGTGTCTTTCTCGACGGGTTTCACCAGATATTCCGCCACGCCTTCCTTGAGCAGGGACGTGGCCATCTCGATATCCGGGAATCCCGTTTGCACGATGATCGGCACGGAGGGATACTGGGAGCGGAAGTACGCGATGGCTTCCATGCCGTTGATCTTCGGCATGCGAATGTCGCAAATGATGACATCCACCATCAGCGGGTTCTCGCCGGAGTTGATGACGTCGACAGCCTTGCCGCCGTCCTCCGCCTCTTCGACGTCGTAACCGGCGTTCTGGAGTGTGAGGCGTGTCACCTTTCTGACGTTCTCCTCATCCTCGACGATCAGAACTCGTCCGAGCCCCGGGGTCTCCTTCGTATGGGGTCCAAATGGCCAGAGTGCCATAGGGTCCTCCTTTCTGTGTGAGCCCGTTGCGTCGCTCCGCTGTTGTCTTCAGCCTAGTCCCCTCGTTTCTTTCGCGCAAGGGGGCGCGGCGTAAATATTTTCCATCGTGCGATGAGCAAGGATCGGACCAACAGGCAAGCGGCCGAGTTCGGCCAACGGATCAACGGGTTGGGAGCTGTTTCCCGGGATTACGGGATCAGTTGTGAAAGGTCGTGATGATGGGGGCGATTTCTTCGCGGAGCGCGAGCGTCAGGGATAGGGGTGCCGACTGGGTTCCGTGGGCCACGGCGTGCAGCACGCAGATCTGCGGGGTCGACTCGGGCGGGAAGGCCAGGAGGGCCGGAAATTCGATCCAAGGGATCGTCATGCGCGTGGTCGCCAGGCGGAGCCGGAGCGCCATCAAGACGTCCCGGACTCGGGCGTCCCGCTGCTCCTCCGGAATGCTCTCGGAGTCGGTAATGGCGAGCTGCCAGAGGGGTTTGGTCATATCCACCGGCAAGGACAATCCCAGGTTTTTGGCCATGGGGGTCAGATCCACCAGCAAGCCGGCTTGGATCGCGTCTTCGCGGGACTTCAGCAAGGCCAATCCCGTTTCGAATGGCGACGTCGCGGGCTCGCCATCCGCCGGTTGGTTTTGGACATAGGCGGTCTCGTCGGGTGGCTGCAGTGTTGTGGCGTCGCCGTCCGTCTCCGCAGGCGTCTGATGCGCCACCGATGCCTCATCGGGTAGGGGCTTGGCGATCTGAACACGGCCTTGCGCAGCCTGACGGATGCCGTCGTACACGGCGCGCGCAGCTTCGGACCAGTGGGGATCGCAGGGGAGCCCGCGGAATGCCGCTTCTGCGGCTTTGCTCTCGTCGTAGGTCAGCTTGCGTGAGGTCAATGGCTCTTGCATGAATGGGTAGATAAAGCCGTTGGGGACGATGTCAAGGGGCTTGGGCCGCGGTTTGATTATTCCAGGGCTGGCGAGGCTGGCCGAGGCTCCCGTTCCAGGGCTACGCGGATATTGCGGAGCCAGCCCTCGTGCGTGGCCCGTTTGATCGCGCTCCCCCGGAACGTCTCGGCAAAGGTGTCCCGGCTCATCCTGGCCAAGGTGTCGAGGTGCGGGGCCAGCGTGAGCGCCGAAGGCTGAAAGGCGTCTTCCTGGGTAGGCGATGCGGCCATGTTGTAGGGACAGGCGTCCAGGCAGTCGTCGCATCCGAAGATGCGGTTACCCAGTTTCGCGGCCAGGTCCGGCTGGATCCGGTCGCCCGGTTTGTGCAGCTCGATGGTGAGGTAGGCAATGCATCGCCTGGCGTCCACCACATAGGGTTCCGCGATGGCGCCGGTGGGGCAGGCCTTGATGCAGAGCTGGCAGGTGCCGCAGAGATCGGCGCCCGGTTCATCCGCGTCCAACTCGAGGGTCGTCAGAATTTCTCCGAGGAGAAGCCAAGATCCAAACTGCGGCGACACGAGGTTGGAATGTTTGCCGATCCAGCCGAGGCCGGCCTGCTGGGCCCAGGCCTTTTCCATGACGGGGCCCGTGTCCACGTACCAGCGGGTGCCGGCATCGGGGGTGAGCGTCTTGATGTGGGCTTCCAGTTGTTCCAACTTGCCTTGCAGGACGCCATGGTAGTCCCGTCCCCAGGCGTAGCGGGCGATGCGGCCGTGGCCGGGGCGTTCGTCGGGCCGGTGGCCGGTGAAGTAATTCATGCCGACGGACACGACCGACCGGCAGCCGGGCAAGACCCGCTGTGGGTCGGCGCGCCGCTCGGGATCGCGGGCCATCCAGCCCATGGCGCCCTGGTAGCCTCGGCTGAGCCATTCGCGAAGACGGGCAGACAGAGAATCGGGGCGCGAGGCGGCGAGGGGCGGGGGAATGCGACTGATGCCCACCGCATCGAAGCCCAGGCGGCGGGCTTCCTGCTTGACGGCCTCGGTCCGTGTCATGGTTTAGGTGTGGGTGCCCGCTGTTGGGTGATGGGGGCGGGCATTCGAGCGGAGCAGTCGAACATCACGCCGAAGCGGGCCGTGCATTGGGGCGTTTTGCAGGGGCCGCAGGCGCCGGTGATCTTGGTTTTCCAGTCCGTGGCGTTCTCGTCGAAACGGCAGGAGGTATTCCCGCCTTTGGAGACGTTCGACCAGGGACGGTCGGCGCCGGGGAATCGGGCGACGACGCAGCCGGCCAGCATCGGTACTTCGCAGCTGCCCTTGGCTTGGTTTTTTGCCATACCGAAGTTGCAGGAGGACTCGGTGGTGGCGCCGGCGTCGCTCGGCGGCTGTGCGGCGGCCGGGTTGGGAATGGGCAAGCCCAGGACGAGCCAGAGCAGCAGGAATGCGGGCATCAGCTTGTCGGCGGGAGAGGGCATGGCAGCGGCCTCCTCGGTTCGTGGTCAATGCGGCTATCCTAGCACAATCTGTTTACTTTTCCCCCGGTCCGATGTACCGTTTCGGGACGCAAATTAGCGTATTCCCCAATGGATTTGGTGCTGGTCCGTTTTGAGACTGGAGGAGGTGTGCATGGGCCGTTACCTGAACGTGCTGGTGCTCCTAGCTCTATCCGCGGCTGTCTGGTCCGCCGAGCCTGCGGCCGGCGATCAACTTACACCGGAGCGGTCCGGACTGGATGGCGCACCGATGGTCCTCATCCCGGCCGGAGAGTTCGAGATGGGGTCCGGCGAACATGAAGGAGAGGCGGACGAGCGGCCCAAGCACCGAGTCTATCTGGATGCCTACTACATCGACCGGTTTCAGGTCACGGTGTCCCGTTATGCGGCGTTCATCGAGGCGACGAAACGGGAGCCGCCCCGCTCTTGGAGCAGCGGTCGGGCGCAGGAGGAGGGGGAATGGCCCGTGGTCGGTGTGGATTGGCTGGATGCCGAGGCCTATTGCCAATGGGCCGGACGGCGGTTGCCGACGGAGGCCGAGTGGGAGAAAGCAGCCAGGGGCGCGGATGGGCGGAAATATCCCTGGGGCAACGAGGAGCCGACGAGCCGGCATGCCAATTTCGGCAAGCAGGAAAGCGACGAGCTGACGCGGACCGCCGTGGGGCGGTATGAAGCGGGCAAGAGTCCATATGGCGTCTACGATCTGGCCGGGAACGTGTGGGAATGGACGGCCGACTGGTACGACGAGAACTATTACCGGCAGAGCGCGTCGCGCAATCCTCAAGGGCCTCCGCAGGGCCTCAGCAAGGCGACCCGAGGCGGGTCATGGGATCGGCATCAGTTCACGCTCCGTTCGGCAAACCGGAACGGGATGACGCCGACGAACCGGCTCAAGTCCCTCGGTGTCCGGTGCGCCCAGGACGGACATCAGTAATCGAGTGCCGATGATCGACTCTGCGCGAATGGCTCCGCCGGGCGGCGAGGTGCCGTCGGCCGATGGGCCCGACGAAGACCGGGAGCGGCAAATCTTTTTCGAGCAGGTCCAACTACTGTTCGAATCTTCCCGGGAAACCGCCCTCGCCAGCACCCTCAATGCCTGCTTCCTGGCCTTCTTTCAGCGAGACGTGATCGCCCCGTCACTGGTGTATGGCTGGCTGACCTACATGCTGCTGGTGGTGGTGGGCCGGTTCTGGCTGGTCCGTTGGTACTGGCAGAGTCCGAGACACGAGCGACAGCGTGCGATACATCGGTGGGACCTGTTCAACATCACCGGTGTCGCCTTGTCGGCCTTGGGGTGGGGCGGGGCTGGTGTGCTGCTATTTCCGGAATCCTCGCCGATCCACCAGGCCTTTTTGGCGTTTGTGGTGGGGGTATGGCGGCTGCCTCCACGGCGGTCCTCTCGCCGCGCCCCCCCTGCATGGTGCTGTACCTGTCGCTCATTCTGGTCCCGACTGCCGCGCGGTTTTTTCTCCGGTGACGCCCTCCATCAGGCTATGGGGGGCATCGTCGCCTTGTATTTGCTGGTGCTTCTGGGGACGGGCTACCGGACCCACCGCACGATTCGGCTTTCGCTGGAACTTCGCCACGACAACGAGGGGTTGATCCGAAACTTGCGGGAGGAGATTGCCCAGCGGGGGCAAGCGGAAACCGCGTTGCGCGGCAGCGAAAGCCGTTACCGGCATCTAGTGAACTCTGCGGTGGACGTGATCTTCACGGTGCACCAGGACACCGTGCTGACCTCGCTCAGTCCGTCCTTCACGACGACACTCGGGTGGGAGGTCGAGGAATGGATCGGCAGGGTTTTCCCTCCGATCGTGCATGCCGACGACCTTCCGGCGGCGATGCGGTATTTCGAGCGCGGCCTCGCCGGAACCCCGCACCAGACATTTGAGCTCCGCATTCTCTCGAAAAGCGGGGCCTACGTCCCGATGGAATTCGTCGTGACGCCGCAGCGCATAGACGACAGCATTGTCGGCGTATTCGGGTTCTCGCGCGACATCACCGCGCGTCGGCAAGCGGAGGCGGCGTTGCAGCAGAGCCAGGAGCAGTTGGTGCAGTCGCAGAAGATGGAGGCGGTGGGCAAGCTGGCGGGGGGGATTGCCCATGAGTTCAACAACATTCTCCAGGTGATCAAGGGCTACTGCTATTTTCTGCTGCCGGGGCTGGCGCAGCAGGAGGCGTTGCGGCGGGACGTCGAAGGGATCGAGCAGTCGGCGGACCGGGCGGCCCTGCTGACGAGCCAATTGCTGGCGTTCAGCCGCCGGCAAGTCATTCTGCCCCGGGTGCTGGACCTGAATGCCGTGATCCTAGAGCAGCACCGGATGCTGGAGCGGCTGATCGGCGAGACCGTCAAGCTGGACGTGGACCTGGCGACGGACGTGCCGCAGGTCAAGGCGGATCCGGCGCAGATCGGGCAGGTGCTGCTCAATTTGGTGAACAATGCGCGGGACGCCATGCCCCACGGCGGCGTGCTGACGCTGGCCACGGCGGCGGTGACGCGGCCGGCGGCCGCGCCGGGCGTGGTGCCGCCCGGGTCCTATGCGCGGCTGACGGTGCGCGACACGGGCTGCGGCATGCCGCCCGAGATCGTCGCGCGGATCTTCGAGCCCTTCTTCACGACCAAGGAGGTGGGCAAGGGGACCGGCCTGGGGCTCTCCACGGTGTATGGCTTGATCGCGCAGATCGGGGGGTACATCCAGGTGGCCAGCCAGCCGGGGCAGGGCACCACGTTTACGATCCTGCTGCCGGCGGCGAAGGCGGCCGGGGCCGACGAGGGACCGGAGACCCCGACGGCCGGGCCGGTGACGGGGACCGAAACGAGTCTGCTCGCGGAGGACGAGCCGGCGGTGCGGGCGGTGTTGCAGCAGGCCTTGCGGGCGAAGGGCTACCGGGTCTTGGTCGCGGGAGACGGCCGGGCGGCGCTGCAGGTGTGCCGGAACCATGAGGGGCCGGTGCACCTGGCGGTGGTGGATCTGGTGATGCCGGAGTTGGGCGGGCGGGAGCTCGTGCAGCAGCTGCTCCCGCGCTATCCGCACCTGAAGGTGCTGTACATGTCGGGCTACACCGATGAGCCGCTGGATTTGCAGGAGCTGCCGGACTCGATCAAGGCGTTTCTGCAGAAACCCTTCGCCTCCGATCTCTTGTTACGCACCGTGCGCACCCTCCTCGATGGCGCCTAGCCGCATGTGCGCGCAATCCGCAATCGGGCGGCCGGCCGTGTATTGGGCCGCAGGAGCGCTCGGCTGGCTTTTGGCCTGGGCGGGTGTCGCCCTGGTGGTGTGTCCTTCGACATTGGCGGCGACGCATGGTCCGGACATCCTGGACGTGCAATCCGATCCGGACGGCGGCCTGCGTGCGGTGGCGACCTTGCACCTGCCGGTTCCACCTTCCGTGGTGCAGCAGGTGCTGACCGATTACGAAGGCTGGGCCGATTTGTTCGGGGTGCAGATGCGTTTGGCCCGCGTGGACCGCCAGCCCGACCGGGTGGTGACCGATATCTATATCCGGCATCCCATCCTGCCCGGTGAACGCCGGCTCATGTGCGAAAATCGGGTGCCGCCGGGCGGGGGGTTGGTCACCAGGATACTGGAGGGAGACTTCAAGCGATACGAGCGCGTCTGGAAATTAGCACCGGACGGGAGCGACGCCACCAAAGCCGAATTCAGTCTTGTTGTGGACGTCGAGACGATGGCGCCGGACTGGCTCGTGGCGCTGGAGCTGAAGCGGCAATTGGAAAAACACTTCCGCATCTTGCGCGCGACGACGGCGGCGCGCGCCACGTCTCATTGAGGGGGAAACGAGTATTCGGCCAGTTCGGCCTGCTCCAGCCCTTGCTTGACCCGAGCGTGGTGGTCGAAGCCACGCTCGATCTTCCGGATCGTGCCGATGTCGGTCTTGGTGCTGGGGTGGGGTGGGACGAAGAGGGTGCAACAGTCCTGGTCGGGCTCGATGGA
>JBJTAZ010000126.1:0-4425 GCA_046091085.1 Nitrospiraceae bacterium | reverse complement strand
TGGGGGATGAGGTCAGTGCCAAGCTGGCCAGCGGCCGGCTGCTCTGCGTGGTCCGCCAGGTTGCGCCTGATTCGTGATCGCTTGACCCGGAAGGGCGGCGGGGTATAATAGCGCCTTCGTCGGCGAACAAGGAGGTCCCGTGCCCGCGTTGAAATTCGAAGAAGCCATGTCGCGGTTGGAAACGATCGTGTCGGAGCTGGAGAATGGCGACCTCCCGCTCGATGAGTCCCTGAAGATCTTCGAGGAAGGCATCAAACTGTCCAAGACCTGCCTGAAAATGCTGGACGATGCGGAGCGGAAAGTCGAAATCCTGGTGCAGGATAAGGACGGGAAGAAGCGGCTGCGCGCCTTCACGTTCGACGCAGACGAGCACGACGAGTCCCTTCCGCCGGATTCGGACTGAGCTTGCCGCCGCCGGCTCCCACGGCGCGTTCGCTGGATGTCCCCCCTGCATGACGGCTCAAAAAAAAGCGCCCTTGCGGGAACGGTTGGATCGTGCGCTGGTGGCGCGCGGCCTGGCTGCCAGTCGTGAACAGGCTGCCGGCCTCATTATGGCCGGGTCCGTCACCGTGGACGGGGCCTTGGCGGACAAACAGGCGAAGCTGGTGTCGTCCGACGCCAGGATCGAGGTGGCCGACCGGCCGCGCTATGTCAGCCGGGCCGGAGGCAAGCTGGCGGCGGCGCTGGAAGCCTTCAAGGTGGACCCGGCCGGGTTGGCGGTTCTGGATGTCGGCGCTTCCACCGGCGGATTCACGGATTGCGTGCTGCAAGCCGGGGCCCGCATCGTCTATGCAGTGGATGTCGGCTTCGGGCAACTGGATTGGAAGCTGCGGCAGGACCCGCGGGTGCGCGTGCTGGACCGGTGCAATATCCGGCACCTGGAGCCGTCGGCGATTCCAGAGCCGATCGATTTGGCGATCATCGACGTGTCGTTTATCTCGCTGACGCTGGTTTTGCCCTGTGTCGTCCGGTTTTTACGTGAGCCGGCGCAGGTCGTTGCGCTGGTGAAGCCCCAGTTCGAAGTCGGCAAGGGCCAGGTCGGTCGAGGAGGGATTGTCCGGGATGACGCGCAGCGCCGAGCCGTGACCGACAAGGTCCTGGTTTGCGCGGAATCGCTGGGCCTGGCGACGATCGGGGTGTTGGATTCGCCTGTACCGGGCCAGAAGGGCAACCGCGAGATCCTGGTGGGATGGCGGTATTGCTAGACGGGTGAGATTGAAGGAGAGGGAATGGGCCAGATGGAACAGTGCACGTTGGTGACCGGAGGCGCCGGGTTCATCGGTTCCCACGTGGTCGAAGCGCTGCTTGCCCGCGGCGAGCGGGTCCTCTGCCTGGACAACTTCGATCCGTTTTACGATCCGGCTATCAAGCGGGGGACTATCCGCGAGGCCTTGGCCAATCCGAAGTACAAACTGGTCGAGGGAGATATCCGCGACCAGCCGCTGGTGGAGGCGCTCTGTGAAGCCGAAGGGGTTACCCGCGTATTCCACGCGGCGGCTCGGGCCGGCGTGCGGCCGTCGATCAAGGACCCGCTCCTATACGAGGACGTAAATCTGCGCGGGACGATCACGTTGTTGGAGGTGGCGCGGCGGCGTTCGTTGGCCAACTTCGTGTTCGCCTCCTCCTCGTCGGTCTACGGAGGGCTGGCCACGGTGCCGTTTTCGGAAACCGCGGCGCTGAGCCGGCCCATTTCCCCCTACGCGGCGACGAAACTGGCCGGCGAGCTGATCTGCTACACCTACCATCACTTGCATCACATCCCCATCACGTGCCTGAGATTTTTTACGGTCTACGGGCCCAGGCAGAGGCCAGAAATGGCGATTCATCAGTTCGTACGGCAGATCGAGGACGGGCAGCCGGTGCCGATGTTCGGCGACGGAAGCTCGAGGCGGGACTTCACCTACATCGACGATATCGTGCAAGGGGTCGTGGCGGCCCTGGATCGTCCGTTCCCCTTCGAGGTCTTCAACCTGGGCGAGTCGGCCACAATCGAACTGCGGGCGCTCATCCGGCTGATCGAACGGTGCCTGGGCAAAACCGCGACGATCCAGGGCCTTCCGGATCAGCCGGGTGATGTGCCGGTGACCTACGCCGATATTAGCAAGGCGCAAGCGCTCTTGGGCTATCGTCCCACCACGCCGGTCGTGGAGGGGGTGCAGCGGTTTGTGGACTGGTTCCGGACCATGAGGCGGGGGGCGGCATGAAGATTTTGGTGACGGGGGGCGCCGGTTTTATCGGGTCACACCTGGTAGACCGGCTGGTGCAAGAAGGCTACGAGGTCGTCGTGGTGGATAATCTTTCCACCGGGAAGCGCAAGAATATCAACAAGGCCGCAAATTTTTACAAGACGGATATCCAGGGCAGCGGGCTCGAGCGGGTATTCCGGAAAGAGCGGCCGACCATGGTGATGCACTTGGCCGCCCAAATGGACGTGCGGCGGTCCGTGGCGGATCCGATCTACGATGCCCAGATCAATATTTTAGGGACCTTGAACGTCCTGGCTCAGGCGGTGAAGCATGGCACCAGAAAAGTGATCTTCGCGTCGTCCGGCGGGGCCATTTACGGGGAGCAGGAGTTGTTTCCCGCTTCGGAGACTCATCCCCTCAGGCCCATGTCTCCCTATGGGATCAGCAAGCTCAGCGGTGAACATTATTTGTTCTACTATCAGGTCATGAGCGGAGTGCAAGCGGTGAGCCTCCGGTTCGCGAACGTCTATGGTCCGCGCCAAGACCCGGAGGGTGAGGCCGGCGTCGTCTCGATCTTTGCGCAGAAGCTTTTGCACGGCGAACAGGCGATTATCAACGGCAACGGCCGGCAGACCCGCGACTTTATCTACGTGGACGATATCGTGGAAGCCCATCTGGCGGTCATGGGCAAGGAGGTCCAAGGGACCTACAATGTCGGGACCGGAGAGGAAACGACGGTCAATGAATTGTTCCGGGTCTTGGCCGATCTGACCAATCCGCAGTGCAAAGAACTGCATGGGCCGGCCAAAAAAGGCGAACAGCTGCGCAGCGTGGTGGATTCGACAAAACTGCGGCGCGAACTCGGCTGGGACTCCAAGGTGTCACTGCGGGAGGGGTTGAGCCGGACAGTCGAATTTTTCCGAGGCGCCGGGGCCTGATGGGCACTGACCAGAGGCCGGCCATGTCGGATCGCGGGCTTGCGTCGGCGGACCTTAGCGGTAGCGAGGGACGGTCGGATCTACCTGAATGGACCAGGCGTCAATTCCCCCAACGAGATTTTTAACCTTGGTAAAGCCCTGCTGCAGCAGGAAGCCGGCTGCATCCGCGCTCCGCATGCCGTGGGGGCAATAGGCGCTGATCTCGGCGTACCGGTCCAACGGACTGAGGGATTGGGGCAGCGTGCCGAGCGGGATCAGGACGGACCCCTTCAGCTTGGCCAACGAATTCTCCCACTCTTCCCGGACGTCCAGCAAGCAGAGTTGATCGCCTTTATCGAGCCGCTCTTTCAATTCGCGCGGGGTGATGGTAAATCCCATGATTGCCTCCGTGAGAGATAGGAGTCGCATCATAAACTTGGCTTTATTTCCCTGTCAATGCAGGACGCTTCATGAGAGGCAGGCGGGGCTCGGCGGGGTGTACCTGGGGTGCAGGGTGAAGGGAGTGGCATGAAACTCAAGGCCGAACAAGCCATTGTGGTGTTCGTCACGGCCTCCTCAGAGGAGGAGGCCAGTCGGATCGGGAGGAGGCTGGTAAAGGATAAATTGGCCGCCTGCGTGAACATGTTGCCGGGGGTCCGTTCCTTGTTTTGGTGGGAGGGGAAGGTCGCGGAGGAGCGGGAAACCCTGATGATCCTGAAAACCAGAGCCTCACTCTTTCCGGATCTGGCCAGGGCCGTCAAGGCAATTCATTCCTACCAAGTGCCGGAAATTGTTGCCTTGCCCATCCAAAATGGCTCGGCTGACTATCTTGCATGGATTCAAGCCGTGACGAGTAAGCCGCAGAAAATATTAAAGAAATCTAAAAAGTGTTGACCCATAGTGATGGTTTCAGTAAACTGGCTTCCTTGATGCAAAGAGTCCCCTCTCGAGGTCTTGGGTATAGCTATAGCGTATGAGTCAGCAAGACGACGCCTACACCATTGTGATCTTCCGGGGCACGACCGCGAAGCCCCTGCGGTTCAGCTTTCCCCGTTCGATTGTCCGTAAAGCCATGCTTGCAGCCGTGGTGCTGGCGCTGGCCGAGGTGCTCTTGCTCTCTCAATATGTGATTCAAACCGGCAAAGTATTGGAATTACAAGAGATTCGGCAGGAACTCATCAGTGCCAAGGAGCAGACAAGCGCCTTCTCAACCGCGGTGGATGATCTCAAGCGCCGTGTCTTGGCCATGAAGGAAGTCAACGAAAAGCTGCGGGTCATGTTGGGCATCGAATCCTTGAAGCCCGAAGATTATTTGAACGGGC
>JBJTAZ010000125.1:0-2625 GCA_046091085.1 Nitrospiraceae bacterium | reverse complement strand
AAACGGATCGGCAAAGCACGACAGGTCACGGTCAAGGTGCTCGAACGGCGGGATGTCGAAAAGCTCGGCATGGGCGCCTTTTTGGGTGTCGCGCGCGGGAGTCACGAGCCGCCCAAGTTCATCGTGCTCGAATATCGGGGCAAGGCCGGCGCATCCAGACCCATCGTGCTGGTCGGCAAGACCATCACGTTCGATACGGGCGGCATCTCGCTCAAGCCGGCCGAGAACATGGAGCAGATGAAGGCGGACATGACCGGCGGCGCCGAAGTGCTGGCGACCATCCGGGCCATCTCGCGCCTGAAGCTGCCGCTGCATGTCATCGGCATCCTGCCGGCCACCGAGAATATGCCGGGCGGGCGCGCCATCAAGCCCGGCGATATCCTGACCACCCTCTCGGGCAAAACCGTGGAAGTGCAGAATACGGACGCGGAAGGGCGCTTGATCCTGGCCGACGGACTGGCCTATGCCACACGTTTCAAGCCCGAGGCCATCATCGACATCGCGACCTTGACCGGCGCCTGCGTGGTGGCCCTGGGACAATTCGCCATCGGCCTGTTCGGCAACGACGAATCGCTCAAACGCCGCGTGCACCAGGCCGGGCTCACCGCCGGCGAGCGGGCCTGGGAAATGCCGCGCGGGGACGAGTATTTCGAACAATTGAAAAGCGACGTGGCCGACATGCGCAACATCGGGGGACGGGGCGGCGGCATGATCACCGCGGCGCTGTTCCTCAGCAAATTCGTCGGCGACTGTGCCTGGGTTCATTTGGACATCGCCAGCACCGATTGGAGCGAGCGCGAGCGGGCCTACGTGTCCAAAGGCCCCACCGGCATCGGCACCCGCCTGTTGATCCAGTTCTTGCTGGATCGGGCCGCACGGCCGGCCGCGACGGCGTAACCGGAAGGCTCACGAGGCCCCATGCTGACCAGAGAACAGATCGGGCAACTCTTCATGCTGGGGTTCCTCGGAACGTCGGTGACGCAGGAGCTGGCCTCGTTCATCACGACGTACAAACCGGGCGGTCTGATCCTGTTCAGGCGCAATCTGGAGAGCGTGGAGCAGATCGTCCGCCTGACCAACGACCTCCAGCAGCTCTCTCCCCACTCGCCCCTGCTAATCTCGATCGATCAGGAGGGGGGCCGGGTTTCCCGGTTGCCGTCCGACTTCACCATCTTTCCCCCCTGCGCCTCGCTCGGCGCTTGCGGCTCCTACGATTTGGCCTATGCCGCCGCTGCGGTGACGGCCACCGAGCTGCGCACCGTCGGCATCAACATGAACATGGCCCCGGTTCTGGACGTCCATACGAACCCCGCCAATCCGATTATCGGCGACCGGGCCTTCGGCTCCGACCCGGTTCAAGTCGGCGATCTTGGGGAAGCCACGTTCAAAGGGCTCCAAGACAACAGGGTCGTGGCTTGCGGCAATCACTTTCCCGGCCATGGAGACACGATCGCCGATTCTCACAAGGAATTGCCGCAGGTGACGGCTTCGCGCCAGCGATTGGAGACGGTTGAGCTGCCCCCATTCCACCATGCGTTTCAACGCGGGCTGGCCAGCCTCATGACCGCCCATGTCCTGTACCCTGCCTTGGATGAACAGCTGCCCGCGACCCTGTCCCCTACGATTCTGACCGACCTGCTCCGCGGGCAAATGGGCTTCGACGGACTCATTCTTACGGACGACTTGGAGATGCGTGCCATTCTCGACCATTACGGGATCGGCGAAGCCTCGATCCGGGCCTTTCGGGCCGGCGCGGATGTCCTGCTGATCTGCAAAGAGCAGGGCCTTCAAGTGGACGCCATGGACGCCTTCACCAACGCCGTACACACCGGCACGATCCCCCAGGCGCGGGTCGAGGCTTCGCTTCGACGCGTGGCGCTGATCAAAGAACGATTCCTCCGTCCCTACAAACCGGCCGACCTGCTCTCGGCCCGGGTCATCGTGGGGAACGGATCGCATCGGGCGATGAAGGCCCAACTCATCCGATCATCCACCCGCCTCACCGCCTCTGCGTGACAGGCCAAGCCCAGACACCCCCAGCCGGACGCAGGGAGCTCTGGGCCTGGTGTATGTATGATTTCGCCAACTCGTCGTTCACCACCCTCATCGTCACCGTCGCCTACAGCGTCTACTTCGTGCAAGTCGTGGCCCGCCACTTGGAGCCGGACGGCCAGGCCGAGCGGGTGTGGTTCTGGGGCTATGCCGTCTCGATGCTGTGCGTGGCCCTCCTCTCGCCGTTGCTCGGCGCCTTGGCGGATGCGCGCGCAGCCAAACGGACCTTCCTGATCGGCTCCACCCTGGTTTGCGTCGCCGCGACCGCGCTGCTCGTGTTCGTCCAGGACGGCGACGTATGGCTTGGCCTGCTCCTCTTCTGTATGGCCAATCTCGCCTTCGACCTGGGATTCATGTTTTGCAGCGCGTTTCTCGTGGAGCTGGCGCCCCCGGAGGCCATGGGGCGCATCTCCGGCTATGGCTGGGGCCTCGGCTATGCCGGCGGACTCCTGTCGCTGGCCCTGGCCTATCCGCTGATCAGCGGCGGTTTCGCGGAGGCGAACCTCCCGCTCTATCGAACCAGCTTCGCGGTCACCGCCGGTTTTTTCCTGCTCGCGGCCGTACCCACGTTCC
>JBJTAZ010000124.1:0-4413 GCA_046091085.1 Nitrospiraceae bacterium | reverse complement strand
GTAGCTGATGAACTTCGCCATCCCCTTGTCGCTGCACACCTTCGTCAGCGCCGAGGTCAGCGTCGTCTTGCCATGGTCCACGTGCCCGATCGTCCCGATGTTCACGTGGGGCTTGCGCCGCTCGTATTTCGCCTTCGCCATCGCTCTCCTCCTGTCTCAGTACGTAGAAGCTTGCCGGATGCCTATTCGCCGCGGTTCTTGGCGATGATGGCCTCGGCTATCTGCTTCGGGACCGGCTCATACCGGTCGAATTCCATGCTATAAGTGGCCCGGCCTTGAGTACGGGACCGCAAATCGGTCGCGTAGCCGAACATCTCGCTTAACGGCACGGCGGCTTCAATGGCCTGAGCCCCGGCCCGCACCTTGATACCGTGCACCTTGCCGCGACGCCCATTCAGATTCCCGATCACATCCCCCATGAACTCCTGCGGCACGAGCACTTCCACTTTCATAATTGGCTCAAGCAGCACGGGATTCGCTTTCTTGCAAGCTTCATTTAAAGCCATCGATCCGGCGATCTTGAAAGCCATTTCGTTGGAATCGACATCGTGATAAGAGCCATCGATCAACTTGATCCGAATGTCCCGCAACGGGTACCCGGCCAGGACCCCGGCCTCCATGCGTTCCTTCACGCCCTTCTCGATGGCCGGAATGAATTCTCTCGGGATTGCCCCGCCCACCACCTTATTGATGAACTCAAAACCGACGCCCGGCTCAGCCGGCTCGACAGTCAAGACCACGTGCCCGTACTGACCACGCCCGCCGGTCTGCTTGATGTACTTGGCTTCGTGCTCGGCTGCCCCTCGGATCGTCTCCCGATAGGCCACCTCTGGCTTGCCGACGTTGGCATCGACCTTGAACTCGCGAAGCAGCCGATCCACGATGATTTCCAGATGAAGCTCCCCCATTCCAGCGATGATCGTCTGGCCCGTCTCTTCATCCGTGTGGACCCGGAAGGATGGGTCTTCTTGCGCTAACTTCTGGAGCGAGAACCCCAGCTTCTCCTGGTCCTGCTTGGTTTTGGGCTCGATCGCCATCGCGATCACCGGCTCCGGGAACTTCATCACCTCGAGCAACACCGGCTTCTTCTCATCGCAGAGCGTATCCCCGGTCGTCGCACCCTTGAGCCCCACCGCAGCGGCAATGTCTCCGGCGTAGACCTCCTCAATATCTTCACGCTTATTCGCGTGCATCTTGAGGAGCCGGCCAACCCGCTCTTTCGTGTCCTTCGTAATGTTATAGACAGACGTACCGGTCTTCAGCGTACCGGAATAGACACGGAAGAATGTCAGCTGGCCTGCAAATGGATCGGTCATGATCTTGAACGCCAGCGCCGCGAAAGGCTCCTCATCGCTCGGCGACCGCTTGACTTCTTTACCACCGACCGATTCCACACCCACCACCGGAGGCACATCCAGCGGTGAGGGCAAGAAGTCCACGACGGCATCCAGCAACTGCTGGACGCCCTTGTTCTTGAATGCGGACCCACAGAACACCGGCGTCATTTTCATCCCGATCGTCCCAGCACGGATCGCGCGCATGATTTCCTCAACCGAGAGACTCTCCCCATTCAGATAGCGTTCCATGGCCTGCTCATCGTGCTCAGCCACCTTGTCGATCATCTTCTCCCGATATTCCTTGGCCTTGTCGAGCAAGTCGGCTGGAATTTCCTCGACCTTGTACTTGGCACCCAGCGTCTCGTCGTCGTAGATAAAGGCCCTCATCGACACCAGATCGATGCACCCGCGAAAGTCAGACTCACGACCGATTGGAATCTGAATCACCACCGGGTTGGCACCCAGCCGATCTACGATCGTTTGGACGCCTCCATAGAAGTCCGCCCCGATTCGGTCCATCTTGTTCATAAACACAATGCGCGGAACCCGGTACTTGTCAGCCTGCCGCCACACCGTCTCCGACTGAGGCTCCACCCCCTGCACCGAGTCGAATACCGCGACCGCTCCATCGAGGACCCGGAGGGACCGCTCCACTTCAATCGTAAAATCGACGTGACCAGGGGTGTCGATGATATTGATCCGATGCTCTCGCCAGAAACAGGTCGTCGCGGCCGCAGTAATGGTAATGCCTCGCTCACGTTCCTGCTCCATCCAGTCCATAGTCGCAGCGCCGTCATGCACTTCGCCCATCCGATGGGACACACCGGTATAAAACAGGATGCGCTCCGTGGTCGTCGTCTTGCCGGCATCAATGTGCGCCATGATACCGATGTTTCTGGTCCGCTCTAGCGGCGACTGCCTAGCCAACGCACCCTCCCCAAAAAACAACGATGCTGCAGCGCCACGTCCACGTCAGGCTCGTGGCCCAACTGCAGCTCGAAAAACTTCACTACCAGCGGTAATGCGCGAACGCCTTGTTAGCCTCCGCCATCCGATGCACATCCTCACGCTTCTTGACCGATGCGCCCGTGTTATTAGCCGCATCCAGCAGCTCACCTGCTAGCTTTTCAGCCATGCTCTTACCACCACGCGCCTTGGCATACTCCGCGATCCATCGTAAAGCCAACGTCATGCGGCGAACCGGGCGAATCTCTACCGGCACCTGATATGATGCACCGCCCACCCGTCGAGACTTCACCTCAACTACAGGCTTAACATTGTCGATGGCAGCCTTGAAAACTTTGAGCGGATCGTTGCCCGTTTTTTCCTGAATTAAGTCAAAAGCACCAAAGCACACGCGTTCAGCTGTACTCTTTTTCCCCGCGCTCATCAGAATATTGACGAACTTGCCGACCAGCTGGTCGCGGAAGCGAGGATCTGGCTGAATTTCCCTTGTTCCAAATAACCGTCTGCGTGACATGAATATACCCTTCGATCCTTACTTGGGACGCTTGGCACCGTATTTCGAGCGGCTCTGCTTTCGGTTCGCCACCCCAACAGCATCCAGTGAGCCCCGAACAATATGATAGCGCACGCCCGGAAGGTCCTTGACGCGTCCACCACGAACCAACACGATCGAATGCTCTTGCAGGTTGTGCCCTTCTCCCGGAATATAAGTCGTGACTTCCATCCCGTTAGTCAGCCGCACACGAGCCACCTTGCGAAGAGCAGAGTTCGGCTTTTTGGGAGTCGTAGTATAGACCCTGATGCAGACCCCCCGTTTCTGCGGACATCGCTTCAGCGCCGGGCTCTTCGTTTTCCACGTGGTGAGCGTTCTCCCTTGCCTCACCAGCTGATTAATCGTTGGCATGCATCCCCTCGAATTCGTTTCGCCTCACCAGGAAACCTACGGATTATAGTGAGACCTGCAGCTCATGTCAATAACGAAATCCAGAATCCTCAGATTCCTTCGCTCTCGCCATCCGCTCGAGCTGCATCCTGACTCACGATGACCGGCTCTGCCTCCAACACGGGCACCTCGGGCTTCGGGCTGATCACGAAGGTGTCGCGGTAGGTTTCGAATCCCGTGCCAGCTGGGATGAGCCGTCCCACGATCACGTTTTCCTTCAGTCCAAGGAGGATATCTTCCTTGCCATTGATCGCCGCCTCTGTAAGCACTCGCGTTGTTTCCTGGAACGAAGCCGCCGAAATGAAACTGTCGGTTGTCAGGGCCGCCTTCGTAATGCCCAGCAACACGGGCTTGCCGAGAGCAGGCTTCCCGCCCTTGGCCAGCGCCTGTTCATTTTTATCCTCAAATTCAAACTTGCTTACCTGACTACCGGGCAAAAACTGCGTGTCGCCAGGCTCCTCGATGCGAACCTTGCGCAACATCTGCCGCACGATGATCTCGACGTGCTTGTCGTTGATCGACACGCCCTGAAGGCGGTACACATCCTGCACCTCGTCCACCAGATACTTTTGCAATTCCTTTGGCCCGAGGACATCCAGGATATCGTGAGGATTGGCGGAGCCGTCCATTAATGGCTCTCCGGCTTTGACCCAATCCCCTTCGTGCACGTTCACGTGCTTGCCCTTGGGAATCAAATACTCCTTCACATCACCCATCTTGTTGTCGACAAGCACTTTACGCATTCCCTTGACGAGGCCGCCGTAGGACACCTCCCCGTCGATCTCGCTGATCACCGCCTGCTCCTTCGGCTTTCGAGCTTCGAAAAGCTCGGCCACCCGCGGCAGACCGCCGGTAATGTCCTTGGTCTTGGTCGTTTCGCGCGGGATCTTAGCCAGCACATCACCCGGATGCACTGTCGCCCCTTTATCCACAAATATATGGGCGCCCACCGGCAGCAGATATCGAGCCACGGACGTCACATTCGATACCTTAGCTGTTTTGCCGCCCTCATCCTTGATCGAAATGCGCGGCCTTAACGTGGCACCTGTATGCTCGATGACCACCTTGCGCGAGAGCCCCGTGACCTCGTCAAACTCCTCTTTCATGGTCACGCCTGCGGTGATATCACCGAAGGCAACGTTGCCGGCGACCTCGGTCAAAATGAGC
>JBJTAZ010000123.1:0-2701 GCA_046091085.1 Nitrospiraceae bacterium | reverse complement strand
ATAGTAGGCTGCTTTCGCTCCAACTCTGCGAGTGATCTTTCTGCCACCAATATTGCTTCCGCAACAGGATGTATGGCGTCGTCTGGCACTCCGTATCTGATCGAATGGCGGACCTGGCCCCATGTTCTCATAACTTTTCCTGGGACAAGATGGACGCCGTCCCTTGGACGTTTCTGTCGCTCTCTGTCTAGCCACCGCGCATCGAAGAGAGTTTTAGCTTCTTCTAAAGCTCTGCGGAGACAGTCCGGCGAAAGGTCTGGAGTGGCATCTATGGTCATACTTCCACAAACCAGGGAAAGGTGTCTGAAATCCTTTCGTCGCTCAGTTCTTCCCCGGACATGACTCTAACTGGAGCGTGAAAGACTGGCGGCGGAGACTGATCGAGTCGGCCTAGGACTACGCCGATCAGAATGAAAAATCAAATTTTAGACAATTGGGAGGTTGTTTCGGTCCGCGTGGCGGGAAATGTATCGCTCCGTTGCTTTTTCAGACTGATCGGCCTATTGAACAGCCATGGTGTCGAGAGCCGCCAGCCCGGGAGGGAGATAGCCGTGAGCCGGTTTACTGACGCATTGATTGTGTCGCCGATGGCGGACGGCAAGACCTGGGTCCTGGTGCGCCACTTCGGCTACGAGGTCGGCGCGGAGGGCAGTGGGGACGTGATCGAGGTGCCGATCGGCTTCCAGACGGACTTCGCGAGCGTCCCACGGTTGTTCTGGATCTTTCTTCCCAAGTGGGGCACCTACGGCAACGCCTCCGTCATCCACGACTGGCTCTACTGGGATCAGACCAGGCCCAAGGCCGAGGCCGATACGATTTTCCTCGAGGCGATGGGCGTGCTGAACGTGAACCCGATCACGAAGTGGCTCATGTATCAGGCCGTGCATCTCCTGGGCTTCATCGCCTGGTACCGGAATCGGGCGGACCGGGCGGCGGGATTCGATCGCGTGCTCGGCACGACGGCCTTCAAGGCGGCCACACGTTCCCAGCGGCCCGGCACCCTGGTCCGCTTCACCAGGCATCTGTGGAAGACGGTCGCCGGCGGCTCGGGCGCAGCGCCTTGAGCACTTTTCATACGCGCACCCGGCACGCAAGCAGACAGAAGAAACCGATTACTGAGCCGGCTGTTTGCGGGCAGGGGACTTCTTCGAGGGTTTAGTTTCGGCGGGTTTGGATTTGAGCTTGGCCAGTTCTGCGTCCTGTTCGGCCAGGCGGCGTTTGAGTTGCTCCATCTCCCCTTGTAGTTGCTTCACCATCGCCTTCAGTTCGTCGCCGGTCGGTTCGCCCGGCACCTGAGGCTGTTGCACTGCGGCAGGCTTGGCCTGGGCCGGCGAAGATTGCTTGAGCGCGGCCAGGAACGTCCGATGGTCCAGGATCACTTCGCTGGCGGCGGCATTGTCGTAGCCGCTCATCCAGTTGCTCCGCGAGAAGACGACATAGGTTGACGGCTCGAAGGTCAGGGTGTTGCCGCGCACCTTGAGCGCCAAGAGGGGGTTGAGCTTGAGTTTCTGGGCCTCCTCACCCAGGGGCGAGATTTCCCGATAGTTCGCCACGATCACGTGCAACTGCTGCCCATCCACGTACACAGCGCCTGACGTGATCAGTTCATCCTGCCCCCGCCGGTTCGTCAAAAAGAACGTGATCCACTCGTTCGACTGGGCCAGGCGAAAGGCCTCTTTGATCGCCGGGGCAAGCTGGCCGACTTCCTCCTGGCTAAAAACGAGCCGGGGCGCCGGCGCCTTGTCGAACAGGCCGACCTTCTCGACCAGATACAAGCGCGACAGGACGGCGGCCAGGTCCGCCTCGGTCCAAGTCGCCGGATGGTCGTACTGCACCCCGCCGGCCTTGCCGGCCTGCGCATAGGTCTGCAATCGGACGAACCAGGGGGCTTCGTCCTGGACCGGCCGAGAGACGAAGGAGGTGCCGGAACAGCCGAAAGACAGGGTCAGCACAACGACGGTCAGAATGAGGGTCCGCATAACGGGCAACCGTGGTTTGAGATGGCAGCTCGTGTTATACACGGATTCACTCGGAGCGGCAACGGACAGAGCGCACAGGTCGCCGCGCGAGCGGACTTTCTGACTGGACACGACTGTTGGTGAATGTCCCGCGCTTGTGTATGATAAGGGCACGGATCGCGTGGGGGGATTGCACGGCACTATGAAACAAGTCTTGACGATCGCCGGATCGGACTCGGGCGGCGGCGCGGGCATCCAGGCCGACATCAAGGCCCTGTCCGCCAACGGGGTTTACGCCATGTCGGCGATCACCTCCATCACCGCGCAAAATACCAACGGCGTGGTGTCGGTCCACGACCTGCCGATCAAGGTCATCGAGGCGCAGATCGACGCCGTCTTCGACGACTTCGACGTGGCCGCGGTGAAGACCGGCATGTTGTCCTCCGCGCAGATCGTGGACGCGGTCAGCCGCAGGCTGAAGCGTTACCAGGCGCGCAATCTGGTGGTGGACCCGGTCATGGTGGCCAAGAGCGGCCATCCCCTCCTGCAGCAGGACGCGGTGGACCATCTGAAAGCCTCCTTGATCCCGCTGGCCTTCCTGATCACGCCCAACATTCACGAGGCGGAGCATCTGACCGGCCTCTCCATCGCCTCCCTGGCCGACGCCAGACAGGCCGCCAAGGCCATCCACAAATTGGGCTGCAAGCATGTGCTGATCAAGGGCGGCCACCTGCTCACCGAGA
>JBJTAZ010000122.1:0-4144 GCA_046091085.1 Nitrospiraceae bacterium | reverse complement strand
CCCCGGCGCTCCGCAACGCGACGCGCGGGCCTGCATCGAGGGCCAGGATCCACCGGATGGGGCGAGCGACTTGGGCGCCTGTATCGTTCCATTGCATGGCCTTGGGAAACGACAGTTTGCCGATGAGCACCGGTAGTAACTCGGTCAGGACCGTTGCCGTCGACTTGCCCGCCTCGTCTTTCACGGCGAACACATATTCGCCTTTGGGTGTATGCCGGACCTCCAGGGCTTCGACCGGAACCCCCTGACCGGCGGCGAATCCAATGGCAGCTCTGGTCGGCTGGCCTGCTGCATCGAACGCCACGGACTTCGATGGGCCCATCATGTCTTTGGTCGCGGCGGTTTGGCGATCGGCCAGCGAGGCAATCGCCAGTGTGAGGCGTCTGGGGGTGCCGAACGTTCGCACCGCTCCGTGCGGCAGGCGCTGTTCCTTCAGCAGGGCTTCGGCTTGGCTGTGGAGGGAACGGAGGGCTGGCTGGATAAATTGATACGGTAGCTCCTCAACCCCGATTTCGAGCAGGAGCTCCCCCGCCGATGGCTTGGCGGTCTTGCTCGTGGCCTTGGCTGGTTGTTTCGTCGTTCGTGCCATGTCGGGGGAGGTTATCCGGCGACTCGCTTGCCCGTCGCCCTCGGCTTGAGCAGCGGATAGCCCAGGTGTTCCCGCTGCGCCTGGTACCCTTCCGCACATTGATAGGCCAGCGCTCTGACGCGTGCGATGTACCCGGTGCGTTCGGCCACGCTGATGGCGCCGCGCGCATCGAGGAGGTTGAAGACGTGTGAGGACTTGATGCAGTAGTCGTAGGCCGGCAAGACCAGCCCCCGGCCGATGAGTTGCCGACATTCCGACGCGAATTCGTCGAACAGTTTCATGAGGCGGCCGACCTCGGCCGCCTCGAAATTATAGGTCGAACATTGGATCTCGGTCTGATGGTGGATGTCTCCGTAGGTGATGCCGTCCGTCCAGGCCAGGTCGTAAACGTTATCCACTTGCTGGAGGTACATGGCGATCCGCTCGGTGCCGTAGGTAATCTCCGCCGTAATCGGATTCAGCTCGATCCCGCCCACTTCCTGGAAATAGGTGAACTGGGTGATCTCCATGCCGTCCAGCCGCACTTCCCACCCAAGGCCCCAGGCGCCGAGCGTCGGCGATTCCCAGTCGTCCTGGATGAAGCGAATGTCGTGCTGCTTCGGATTGATGCCGAGGCGAGCCAGGCTTTCCAGATAGAGGTCCTGGACGTTGTCCGGCGACGGTTTCAGCACCACCTGGTACTGATAGTAATGTTGCATCCGGTTGGGGTTGTCGCCGTAACGGCCGTCCGTGGGGCGGCGGCAGGGCTGCGGATAGGCGGCCCGCCAGGGTTCCGGGCCCAATGCGCGCAAAAAGGTGGCCGGGTGGAACGTGCCTGCCCCCATCTCCATGTCGTAGGGTTGATGGATGACGCAGCCTTGGTCGGCCCAGTAACGATGGAGGGAGAGGATGAGCTCCTGGAGGGTCACAGAACGCCCTTGCCGCTGTTGCCTGGTCGGTAACGGGATGGGTCAATGCCCATGTGGCATGCTCCGATGGCCAATACCCACTCGGAAGCGGCGTCAAACTAGCAAGAAACTCGTTTCGCTGTCAAGGCAACGCCTGGCAGATTTGGATCGGCGCGATGGCCGTGAAGCAGTGCGATAAAGTTCGGTCTTGGTGCGGAACGTTCTGCTGCAATTGCAGGCGAAGCCTTGACTCTGCACCTTGGATTCGTCTAATGTCAGAATTATTGAGCAACTCACTTTAGTTTGATCTCTGCGATGAAATTTTCAAAGAAAAGCGAATATGCTCTCAGGGCCCTGCTGGAGCTCATTGCTCATCAGAAGCCGCCCCTGCTGCAGCGTCATGACATTGCTGAACGGCAAAACATTCCCATTGAGTTCCTGGAACAGATTCTCCTGACCCTCAAAAATGCGGGACTGTTGGCCAGTAAGCGTGGCATCAACGGTGGCTATAGTCTTCTCAAGTCTCCGGATGAGATTACCCTCGGGCCAGTCATTCGTCTGCTGGACGGGCCCTTGGCTCCGATCGGCTGTGTCAGCAAGACGGCCTACCAAAAATGCGCCGACTGTCCGTACGCCGAAAAAGCGAGTTGTCCGATTCAGCAGGTCATGTTGGATGTCCGCAATGCCATTGCGGCAATTCTCGATAACTACACGCTGCGGGACTTTGCCTCCGGGCATCGCAAGACCGCACAGCATTGACGCATACCCGTCATTGCGGGAGTAGGATCCGTCACGATGAGCATAGACCAGATTGTACTCGTTGCCATCACGCTCTTGGCGGCGACGGTCAACGGGGGCCTCGGCTATGGATTTTCGTCCATCACCGTCCCCGTGGCTCTGCTGTTTTATACGAACCGCATTCTGAATCCGGCATTGGTTCTGGTGGAGGTGGTCATCAATGGCTATGTGCTGATTATCAATCGGCATAGCGTGCCGCATATTTGGAAGCGTGTGACGTCCATGCTGCTCGGCTTGCTCATCGGTGTCGGAGGGGGCGCGTACGTGCTGTCGCTGGTCCAGCCTGGATGGGTCAAGTTTATCACCTATTTTTTGCTCCTGCCCTTGATCCTTCTGCAGGCTGCCGGCGTTCGGAGGCCTATCCAGGCTGAAAAAGCTATTGCGGTGCCCTTTGGCGCGGGCATCGGGCTGCTCTACTCCGTGACCACCATTTCCGGCCCGCCTCTGGCGTTGCTCTTTAATAACCAGGGCTACGCGAAACAGGATTTCCGCGCGGCGCTCGCCGTCATCCGCACGGCCGAGTCCGGCCTGACGGCGGTTGCCTATTACTTCATCGGGCTGTATAGCATGGGGAGCTTGGAGATCATTCCGTACATCGTGCCGAGCGTGCTCATCGGTATTCCCATTGGGACGTATCTGATTCAGTGGATGGACCCCGAAACCTTTCGGCGTCTGTGCATGAGTTTTGACGCGGTCATCGTCGGGTTCGGATTGTCTCGAGTGCTGGTGGAGCTGAAGCTGACGAATCCGGAGGTGGCCCATAGCCTTCTGGGCGTGGTGGTGGCGATCAACGCGTATCTGCTGTTTCGGTTCTTCCGGCAGCGGGCGCTGCATTAGGCCTCTCCGCGAACGGTTCTGTCTCGCAGCCGCGACGTATGCCCTCAAGCCGGTGGGCCTCGGTGCCGATAAGACACGATAGGGCTTGTGTGCCGCAAGCGAGACCGCAAGGAAACCCAAAGAATTTGCGCAATTGACTGGGGGGCGTCACTTTGTTACAAGTGCCCTGCCACTGATCTCTAGGGAAGGAGAGTCAACTCATGGCTACCTCAACGTCGGATACTCTCGTCGCCGGCCTCTCCAATAAGGCGGCGCAATTGCGCATCGACAGCGTGCTCGCCACCTCCGAAGCGGGGAGCGGCCACCCCTCCAGTTGCTGTTCCGCCGCCGACATTGTGGCCACGCTCTTCTTCTCCGTCATGCGCTTCGATCCGAAAAATCCCCGCAGCACTGCCAATGACCGGTTCGTGTTGTCGAAAGGCCATGCCGCTCCCCTGCTCTACGCCGCCTGGTCGGAAGCCGGGGTGATTCCCAAGAAGGATTTGCTGACGTTGCGCCAGCTATCCTCCAGGTTGGAAGGCCATCCGATGCCGCGCGTGTCTTTCGTGGACGTCGCCACCGGTTCGTTGGGCCAAGGCTTGTCCGCCGGCATCGGGATGGCGTTGAACGCAAAGAAGCTCGACAAGTCGGAGGCGCGCATCTACGTCCTGATGGGCGATGGGGAATCGATCGAGGGCTCCGTGTGGGAAGCCGCCGAGTTGGGCCGGCACTTCGCCTTGGACAATCTCTGCGCCATCGTGGACGTGAACCGGCTCGGCCAAAGCGATCCGACCATGCTGCAGCATGATATGGAAGCCTATCGTGCCCGCTGGGCTGGGTTCGGCTGGCAGGCTCTTGTCGTGGACGGGCACGACATCTCGGCCTTGCTCAAGGCCTTCGAGCAAGCCTCAACCACCAAGGGCCGCCCGACCGTGCTGCTGGCCAAGACCTTTAAAGGCAAAGGCATCTCGTTCGTCGAGGACAAGATGGACTGGCACGGCAAGGCGCTCAAAAAGGGCGAGGAATCACAAAAGGCGATCGACGAATTGACCAA
>JBJTAZ010000121.1:0-7111 GCA_046091085.1 Nitrospiraceae bacterium | reverse complement strand
GGTCCGGACGACGCGACCGACATCGTTCCCTCGTTCAACCGCATCCTCCATTACGCCGACTGTCCGGCCTTACCGGGCGGCGTGTTGAATCCGGCGCTCGATGTGGCGGCCATCGAAGCGCGGTATGCAGCCACGAAGCCTGGGGTGACCTACGTTGACGGCCTGCTGACCAAGGAGGCGCTTGAGTCGCTGCGCCGGTTCTGCCTGGATTCGACGATCTGGAAGAAGGAGTATGCGAACGGCTACGTCGGGGCCTTCATCGGCGAGGGCTTCTCCTGCCCGCTCTTTCTTCAACTGTCCGAGGAGTTGCGACTCCGGTTCCCCGGCATTTTCAAGGGCCATCGCCTGATGCAAGCTTGGTCGTTCAAATGCGACAGCGAGAGAAAGGCGCTGAATCTCCACGCGGATGCGGCGGCCGTGAACGTGAATTTCTGGATCACGCCCGACGAGGCCAATCTGGACCAAGAGCATGGGGGACTGATCGTCTGGGACAAGGAAGCGCCGAACGAGTGGAACTTCAGAGCCTTCAACAGCTCGGCCTATGAGCCGAAGGTGCGGGAGTTCTTGCGGAGCAGCGGAGCCAAGGCTGTGACGGTTCCCTACAAGCAGAACCGCGCCCTGGTGTTCAATTCAGACTTGTTCCACGAATCGGATACGATGCGGTTCAAGGACGACTACGAGAGCCGGCGGAGCAATATTACGCTGCTCTATGGCCGCCGTGGCGCCTGAACGTTTGATTCTGCCGCGTTAGGGTATCGCTCGAAGAACGCAGCAAAGTCCACGTTCCCGCCGGTGACGATGATCCCCACCCGTTTGCCGACCAGGGCCGGCTCTCGGCGCAGCAGCGGCGCCAGGGCCACGGCACTGGACGGTTCGATCACAAGCTTGAGCCGCTCGAAGGCGAACCGCATGGCGCGGGGAATTTCTTCTTCCTCTACCACGAAGAAGCCGGCCAGATGTTGCCGGAGCAGCGGCAGGGTCACGGAGCCCAGGCTGGTCCTGAGCCCCTCGGCCAACGTGCGCGGCTCGGGCATCGGCACGACCCGGTTTTCCCGCACCGAGTGGATCGCGTCCAGGGCCCCAGCCGGTTCGCAGGCATAGACTTTCAGCTTGGGATTGATCCCGTGCGCCGCCAGGCAGGTGCCGGAGAGGAGCCCCCCTCCGCCCACCGGGGCGAGCACGATGTCCAGGTCGGGCACAGCGGCAAGCAATTCCAACATGATGGTGCCCTGGCCGGCAATGACCGAGGGATCGTTGAAGGGATGGATGTAGACCCCATCGAGCTGTGCCAGCAAGGTAGGTAGTTTGCGCTCGGCTTCCAGATGAATGGCCGCTTCGTGACTCGTTGCCCCATACTCCAGTCCGGCCTGACGCTTGATGGGATTGGTCAAGCCGCCCATGAGAATGTGGGCCTGCCGTCCCAGCAGCTTGCAGGCCAAGGCCACTCCTTGGGCGTGATTGCCGGACGAAATGGTCACGATCGGCCGGCCCTGTTCCTCCGGAGGCAACGTCAGGATGGCATGGTAGGCGCCGCGAAACTTGAAGGCCCCGACGCGCTGGAAGTTTTCGCATTTCAGGAAGGCCGTGGCGCCAGAGGCCTCGTCCAGTTGCCGGCCGGTGAAGACCGGGGTCACGTGGGCGATCCCGCGGAGCCGCTCCGCCGCCCGCTGAATGTCGGCAAAAGTCACGTCGTCCATCGCTCACATCATAACGATGAACGCCGCGCTGCGCGACACCTTTTCATGGGCAAGGAAGATCATGGCCTGTCAGTAGGGTTGGCGCGCCATTGTCCATGGGATGACCATCAGGGCATTGTCTATCGCGCCAAGAAGCCGGACCTCCAGGCGAATTTACGCCCGTGAGGTCCGGCGCAGCTCGATGCCGAATCGGGGCGGCATGATGGCTTCGCTCCGGCAACGGGGGCACCGGCTTGGCTTGGTGAGTCTGGTGCGCTCCCGAAAGACAAACTCACAGTCCTGGCAGACAGGCGGATCCATGACGAACCGCTTGGCCCGGTCCTGCCCCAGCGATTTGATGAGATGGCCAAGATGGTCTTCCACCTCCCGCTCCGGCGCCCCGACCAGTTCGGCGAGCTGCCGTGAGGACCGGAAAGTTCCGACGAGTAGCTCAGCTAGCCGCTGGCGGACAGTCAACTCCGGAATCTGCATAGACAGGGTCCTGTATGCGCCGCGGCCGCTTGGCGGGTTGCGAGAGCCGGCCCCGGGCGACTCCTCTTGTAACGATTTCGGAGGGCGGAGTCCAGCACCCATGCCCGGTTCGGACCGGACGAGGCGTCAGCGGAGCGCCGGCTCGAGTCTCTTGCCGCCGTTGCTGGCGGCCGCTCTCGGCCCTCGCGGCTCCTTCTTCAGCGTCACCGCCGCGTTTCGGTTGCGCAGGATCAACCGATCCAGCAACGAGCCGCAATTCACGCAGCGCCAGGCCCGTGCCTCCTCGAAGAAGTCGTCCCACCGTTCCGACACCATCAACCCTCTGCACTTGCGACATTCCATGCTGCGCCTCCTTCCCGTCTCCGGTTTGGCCCAGCCACGGCTGTGGCTGCTGGACGGAACGGTAGCAGTGCAAGATGAGGGGAGCATTAACGAGGGATTAGAAGGGGCTAATGGAACGTGGCAAACCGGGATCGGTCAGACCACACGGGCGGTAGCCGGGGCGATGACCACCTGGCTGTGGGCGATCCGGCTTTCCAGCTCGGTTTTCAACGCGCCGATGGTTTTTTGGACGTCCGCCATGGTCTGGCTGCCCTCGAACTCCAGGAACAGCTCGATATAGACTGCCCGGCCTGAGCGGCGGGAGCGCATGCCGTGGAAGGCCACATACTCTTCGAAATGGCCGGCCAACGTGCGCAGAATGACCAGTTGGAGGGATTCGTCCTAGGCGCGGTCGAGCAGGTCGGCGGCGTTTTTGGCCCAGACGTTGTAGATGGAGTAGGCCAAGAATCCGCAGACGACGAGCGAGGCGGCGGGATCGATGTAGAAGGCCCAGGGCGCGCCGTCGAACCACTGGTCCAGCCCGAGGCCTCCGACCATGCAGCCGTTGGCCAGGGCCTTATTGCGGAACAGGTGCCATTGGGACTCGATGATCGGCGAGGCATCCGAACGCGCAATGCGCAGCTTTCTCCGCCAGAGCACCGTGTTCAGGCCCGTGGCGTAGACAGCGACGAAGAAGCCGAGCTCGACTTTATGCGTGTCCACCGGGTGGCGAAACCGCTCGACGGCGCCGATCAGAGCGATGCCCAGCGACAGCACCATCACGCCGGCGACCAGCAGGCTCGACAGACTCTCCGCCTTTCCGTACCCATAGTCGTAGGCGACGGCCTTGCCTTTGGCGATCCGCCTCATGGTTTGCCAGGCAAAAAAGCAGGCGAGGGTCTCTCCGATATTGCGGAGCAGGTCGGTGAAGATCGTGAGGGAGTTGCTGAGGATCGTGGCGGTGAGCTTGAGCGTGAAGGTCGAGAAACTGGCCAGGAAGCCGTTCCGGACGTAGCGTTCCTTGGTCTGGTATTCGTTCGCAGCTGGGCGGGCCGTGGATGCCATGTGCGGCTTAGTGTCCTGCCAGATGGTGCCGGACTTCGTTCACATAGGTTTTGAAAGGGTCTGGCATGGGGAAGGGCTGGCGGCCCCGCACTTGGAAGATGGACCAGTTGATCACGTAGTCGGGAAAGAACCGCCCCCCTCGCGGTTCTTCATCCTCTTGTGCTTCGGCTTCCGGCACGCCGTGCTCCAGCAAGTGTCGCACCAATTCTCCTCGTCCAAAGGCTCTCGTGTTCCTGGGCGGCTGGGTCTGGGCCAGCTCCACGGCCTTGTCGGTGGTCACGCGGGAGACTTTCCCCTCGTCCACCAAGCCGAAGTAGAGCCCCTTTTCCTTGTGAAGATTGTGGTACTCCAGGTCCAGGCTTTTGAGCCAGGGATCGTGCCAGTCCATCTTTTCCGCCTCCCGGAACGAGTCCAGGAGCCAGAGCTTCGAGGCCCAGTCCACGCGGCCGACGAGTTTCGTATAGTCGCCGCGCAAGTCCGCCAGAACCGTTTCCCACTGGTCGAGGACCCAATCGGTTTCCTCGTCCTGTCCCCGGTACTGTGTGCGGGCGGCGTCGAGGAACTGTTCCTGGATGTCGATCGCCGAGATGGTTTTCCCCGAGCGCAGCGTCACCAGCCAGGCGAAGTCCTGATCCCGGGAAATTTCCTTTAGCGTCTCCACCGGGTCCTCGAAATCGACTCCGGTTGGGGCGTGGCCTTCTTCGATCAGTTGCAGCACCAGCCCGGTGGTCCCCAGCTTCAAGGCAGTCGCCGTTTCGGCCAGATTGGAATCGCCCATCAGGAGATGGATGCGGCGGAACTGGTTCGGGTCGGCCAGGGGTTCGTCGCGCGTGTTGACGATGGCCCGATTCTGCTGCACCCATTCGAAGAAGTCGTTGACGATGTGGTCGGCCCGCTGGGAAATTTGAAAGGGCAGCGCCGGTCGGTCGCCCGCGTTGCGCAGTCCCGGGCGGCGGATGAGCAGTTGCTCCACCGGAATCCAGCCGTCGGGCGTATCGGCCGCGCCGATCCGTCCGGCTCCGGTGAAAATTTGGCGGGTGATCAGGAAGGGCACCAACCGGCCGCGCCCCCGGCGCGAAAATGGAACACGGCGGGTGACCAGGTAGTTTTCGTGGGAACCGAAGGTGGCGTCCGTCTCGTGGTCGATGTTGTTCTTGATCAGGGACACGTGGTCGGCAAGCCCCATCTCCTCGATGGCCTGCTGAATGAGTTGATCGCCGGCCCGATCGGACGCGACGAGATCGGTCAGGGATGCACATTCAGGCGAGGCATATTCCAGATGGCCCATGTCCAGGTAGATGCGGCCGGCGTTGGTGAGGAACCCGCCGTTGCCGGGCGGTTCATCATGCCCGCGATGGTGGAGGTCCAGCACGCCGCGTTGCTGTCGGTGGAACAGGTGATCGCGAATCTGGTGGGCGACCCAGGAGGGGGAATGGTCGGGCCGATCTGTGTTGATGAGCAGCCCGTATTCGGTTTCGAGCCCGAAGATTCGGTTAAGCATCGTGCCTCGGCTGGCGTGGCGTCAGGCGGAGGCTTGCGCGGACTTCGGAATCAGGGATGTCAGCTCGTTGCCTTTGAGCACGCGATATTTCGATGAACCGGGAGCGTGACGCTCTAAAACCGCGGCTTCCATCTGTTTGTCGGCAAGCGTTTCCCGCAAATGAGCCACGAGCGCCGGATCGTCCGGTTCATGGGCTGTGGCAGGCTTGTCGGCCTCCTTCGCGGCCTTGTCTTCCGCTTCTGTTTCAACCGCTTGGGCCAGGGACCCCACAGCCCAAGATTTGGCTGCCAGCGAGAGCGCGGCATCAAGCGATGGGACCGGCAGCGGTTGCGCATGTTTCAGGTAGCCGATCATGCGGGCCTGGATCGCCTTCGTGGCGGCCAGCACGGCACAGCCGGAGGTCTCTTCGAAGGTCCCGTCGTAATCGATGGTCAGGAACGTGTCCTTGCCCGGCTTCACGCTCAATTCGGCCAGGAGAATCTTGGCGATAAAGGGCGCTTTGAAAATCTCCTCGAAGGCCTGCTTGATGAGCGGCGCCAAGCCGATTTTCATCATGCGCGCGCCGGTCACGTCGGAGGGCGAACGGTTGAAACCCTCCAGATGGGCCATCTCGAGCAGGCTGAAACGGAGCTTTTCCAGATCGGCCGGGTGGCCGATGCCGCCCAGCCCGATGCGGTCGTAGATTTCATACAGCTTGGGCGTGCCGCGGCTGACGGTCAGGAGGAGAATCCCGTCCGTATAGGACAAGGCGACGACCGGGCTCCCCTGTTTGAACTGCTCGTCGAGATATTGGCGGCGGTTGCCGACGGCTTCGATCCAGCGATAGGGTTCTTCATACATGACGAACGACCTTTGCCTCGAACAGGCTCTTGAGTTGAGATTCTGCGACCGTCTGGACGCCCCGCTCGGTGATGAGTTTGACGACAGGGTAGAGGTTGGCTTCGTGGTTGACCCCGCCGGTGGCCGAATCGAACTCGGCGGCGCAGGTGAGGAGCCGTAAGGCCTGGATGGTCGCCTCTTCCTCCGGCAATGCGGCCAACGGCTGCCCGCCCCAGGTGTTGAGGTAGTGCAGGATGCCGCGGATCGTCGGCGAGCCGGACCCGGACACGGCATATTCCACCCCTTCGAACTCGGCGCCCAGAATGTCGTAGAAGAAAATCTTGGCCGAGCCCTGCTCGAAGTCGTAGCCGGCAAAGATGGGCGCGACGGCGCCGGTGCCGGCGAGCGCCGCGGCCACGTTGTCCTTCAGCAGCTTGGAGACGGCCCGCAGCTTGCCCTCGAAACTCAGTTCCTGGAGCTGCGTGCGGCGATAATATTTAAACGAGTGTGCCAGCACTCGCACCATCTCATAGGCGGTGGCGGGGACGCCGGCAATGGCCATGACGCTGTGGCGGTCCAACTCCAGCACCTTGTCCGTCCGGTCGTACATGACCATGTTCCCAGCCGTGGCCCGCCGGTCGCCGGCCACGAGGACCCCCTCCCGATACTTCATGGCCAGGATCGTGGTGCCGCGCGTGATTTCCACGTCTACGCCGGTCGGCACCGAGGTGCCGATCTGATAGCCCTGCTCCTTCAGCAACTGCAAGAAGTCGCCCTGCATCCCCATTGCGCTTACTCCCCCGTCCGTTGTCTGTAGCGCTCGGCCTGTTTCGGGTCCACCTTGCGCATGCGCTTCAGCAGATTGTCCTTGTCCGGCGAGCCGGTCTCAGGACGTTTCGGGCCTCCGCCATCCTCGCCGGGACTGGTCGGCTTGGGCATCGGGTCGAACGGTCGTTCACGTCGGTCGAGCGAGCTGTAGTCGTTCATGGCCGCAAGTCCTTTCGTTCAAGCCACTCCGTCAAGGCGTCCGACGGAGAGGCGGCTGTCGAGAGAATCCGGCTCAGGTCCTTGATCTGTGCCGGCTCGAACAGGTCGTCCATGTCGAGCGTGTGGGGCTTCAACAGACCTTTGAACCGCACTTGTTCCCATTGGACCGACTTGACCTGGTCCGGAAACCGTCTGACGCAGAGTCCTCTGATGCCGGCGCGGGTGTCGGCCGGCCCTTCGCGCAAGGCCG
>JBJTAZ010000120.1:0-6495 GCA_046091085.1 Nitrospiraceae bacterium | reverse complement strand
TCGGCGGACCGGCGTGAAATCGACCTGGGTGGGGACACGATATGTCCGTTCCTGCGATCGGGCGCGGGCGACGAGGCGGGGGAGGCGGAACCGGCGCCTCGTCCATCGGGTCTTGCGCTCGAAGCCCATGCGGGTCGGGTCGCGACGTTGCTTGAGCGGGAGGATATGATCGAGCAGCTCGTCCGGAATCCCCGGCTGATCGGCCGGTTTCAAGACGATGTGGTCGTGCTCATGCCACTGCATCGGCTGACAGAACGTCTTGCCGCGCCCATCCTGTCTCGAACTCTGCGCCCCCTCGCGTTGTCTGACCGGCCACGCATCGAGGCGGCGTTGGCGGCAGTGGAGACGCCGCTGGCCCATTACGCCTTTGCGCCGCATTTCATCTGGCGTGGCCTGCTGGACTATGGTTGGACCGAATTGGCCGGGCACCTGTGCCTGTTCGTGGCTTCGCCGGACGGCTTCTTCATGCCGCTGCCGCCGGTGGGGCCAGAAGCATGCTTTGCCGAGGCGGTGACCCAGGCCTTCGCGTTCATGCGGGAGCGGAACAAGGGCTCGGCCGTCACGCGCATCGAAAACGTTCCCGATGCACTGGCGCCGCCACTTGAATCCATGGGGTATCTCCTCAAGCCCAAAGACCCGGACTATCTGTATCGGACGGAGGATCTGGCCGGCTTGGCCGGGGATCGGTACAAGTCGCACAGGGCCCTCTGCAACCAATTCGTCCGGACCCAGACGTTCCGCTACGACCCCTATCGAGACGAAGATCGGGAAGGCTGCATGGCCCTGTACCGCAGATGGAGGGCGCAACAGGAGGCTCGCGGGGCGGTTCTCGATCGCACCGCCCGCTGGATGCTCCAGGATGCCGAACAGGCCCATGCCGAGGCCTTGACCCACCATCAGGCCCTCGGCCTGACCGGAAGGGTGGTCCGCATCCAGGACAGGATCCAGGCCTATACGTTCGGCTATGCCAGGTCGGCATCCGTCTTCTGCGTGCTCCTGGAGGTGGCAGACCGCTCTGTCCCCGGCCTGGCCCAGCTCATCTTCCGCGAGTTCTGCCGGGAAGCGGCGGCTCGCGGCTACGCCTCGATCAATACGATGGACGATGCGGGGTTGCCGGGCCTGGCGTGGTCGAAACAGGCCTATCACCCCATCGCTCTGATTCCCGCCTATGTGGCGACCGAACCCGGACAGGAGTGATCGGTGACTGTTCCCTCGCATAGCAGCCGTCCCTACACCCGCCTTCCGATCCTGATTCTCTTGTTGACCGCGGTCGTCGTGGCGATGGGCGCGGTCGGACTCTACTACGTCGAGCAGCGTTTGGTGACGATCGCGGGGGAGAACCTGTCGTTTGCCGCGGCCCAGACCGCGCAAAATCTTGACCGTCTCCTCTTCGAACGGTCTACCGATGCTCAGATGATGGCCCGGGCCTTTGCCAAGCATAGCCGCCATCTCGGATACCTGACGGAGTATATGGTGTGGATGCGGACTCACTATCCGGTCTATCTGTGGCTGGGGGTGACCGATGAGCAAGGTCGGATCGTGGCGTCGTCCGATCCCGTTTCCGTCGGGCAGGAATATGGCTTAAGCGACTGGTTTCAGATGGTGAAACGGGAGCGCGTGGCTCATGTCGGGGATGTGGAGCCTTACGAGTCGGCCGGAGGCGTGGATTCCGTGGCGTTCACGGCTCCAATCATCGGCCCGCAAGGAGAGTTTCTCGGCGTTGTGACGTCCAGGGTCGGCCTGCCGGCCATCGAACAGCAAGTGACTAAGAACGTGAAGGTCTTCGAGCAGCGAGAAGGATTTTAGAGACGATCGAGTACCAATTTCTGAAGGCCGACGGTGTCACGTTCATTGATTCCGATCTTGAGCACAAGGGGTACGTCAATCTGAAGATGCTGGAGTTGCCCTCCGTGCTCCTGAGCGAACAGGGCCAACCCGGTTATGTCGAAGAGCAGCATTTGCGCCGGCAGGTGCCGGTGGTGACCGGCTATGCGCAGGCCGGAGGCGAGCAGGGATTGCAATGGACGGTGCTGTTGCGAGTGGATCGCCGCAACATCCTGGCGCCGATCCGGGAGGTGCTGTGGAAGTTGAGCCTCGCCGGGGCGTTGGTCGTGATCCCGCTGCTGGGGGTGCTGCTCTGGAGTTCCAGTCGCTTGCGGAGGGAATGGGTTCAGGCAGAGCTGGAGAGTGTTCGCGCCAGGACGGCGGAGGGTGCGTTGCGCGAGAGCGAAGCCAGGACCCGCGTGATTGTCGAGACGTCGTTGGATGCGGTTATCGTGATGGATGCGCAAGGACGGATCACGGAATGGAATGCGCAGGCTGAAACGATGTTCGGCTGGTCTCGGACGGAGGCGATCGGGCTGGTCCTGGCCGAGACGATCATTCCGCCGGCCTATCGGGAGGCCCACGAGCGGGGCTTGCGCCGCTTTCTCGCCACGGGCCAGGGGCCTCTCCTGAACCGGCGGGTCGAAGTCGCCGCCTGTCATCGGGACGGCCATGAATTTCCTGTGGAATTGGCCATTACGCCGGCGCGTCATGGGGAGGTCTATACCTTCAGCGCCTTCGTGCGGGACATCACAAAGCGCATTGAAAGCGATAAACGGCAGTCGGCGCAGTTGGCCGTGACGGTCGCTCTGACCGAAGCGCGGACCCTCGACGAAGCCGCCCCCAAGCTTTTGCAAGCGGTGTGCGAAACCGTTGGGTGGGAGCTGGGCGCGATTTGGCGAGTGGACCGGGCCGCCGCCCTGCTGCGGTGTGAGCATGTGTGGCACGTGCCGTCGGAGGCGATGGAGGCCTTCGCGTCGTTCAGCAAGAACGCGATTTTCCCCAAGGGGATGGGACTGCCCGGACGCGTCTGGGCGACGGGGGAATCCGTCTGGCTCACGGATGTGCTGGAAGACGCCAATTTCCCCAGGGCAACCAGCGCGGCGAAGGCGGGGCTCCACGGCGCCATCGGCTTTCCGATTATCCTGGGCGGAGAGTTGCTCGGGGTCCTGGAATTTTTCAGCCGGCAAATCCGCCACCCAAGCGAAGAGTTGTTCCGGATGATGACGGAGATCGGGATCAAGGCCGGGCAGTTCATCGAGCGGGGGGTCTTGGAGGAGCAGCTGCGCCAGTCGCAGAAGATGGACGCGATCGGGCGGCTGGCCGGCGGGATCGCCCACGACTTCAACAATCTGCTGACGGTGATCAGCGGCTACAGCCAGCTCCTGCTTCGCCAACTGACTCCGGCCGATCCCTTGTGGGAGAAGGTGGAGGAGATCAAGAAAGCCGGGGAGCGAGCGGCGGCCCTGACCCGACAGTTGCTGGCGTTTAGCCGCAAGCAGGTGCTGGCTGCCAAGGTGCTCGATGTCAACGACCTGGTCGCCGGGATGAACGGGATGCTGCGGCGTGTGATCGGCGAGGACATCGAACTGGTCACGGCGTCGAGTGCGTCGCGGGGGGCGATCAAGGCCGATCAGGGGCAGATCGAACAGGTGCTCTTGAATCTCGTCGTCAATGCGCGGGACGCGATGCCCAAGGGCGGCCGGGTGACCGTCGAGACGGCCAACGTGGATGTGGATGAGTCGCTGGCGCGCCAGTCCGGCACGATCAAGCCCGGACCCTATGTGCTGCTGGCCGTGACCGACACGGGAGAGGGGATGGACGCGCATACCCAGGCCAAGATATTCGAGCCGTTCTTTACCACCAAGGAACGGGGGAAGGGCACGGGGTTGGGGTTGGCCACCGTGTATGGCATCGTCAGGCAGAGCGGCGGGCATATCCTCGTGTCCAGCAAGGTCGGGCACGGGACGACCATGAAGGTGTATCTGCCACGGGTGAGCGAGGCCCTGAGCGTAGCCGAGTCGGGCTCGGATGACGACGGTATGACACAGGGGGGCGAAACGGTCTTGCTGGTCGAGGATGAGGAGGCGATCCGCAAATTGCTCGGGAGGGAATTGCAGGCCAAAGGCTACCAGGTGTTAGAGGCACGAGAGGGCCTGGAGGCGGTGGAGGTTTGCCGGCGGCACCAGGGCCCCATTCATCTGCTGGTGACCGACGTCGTGATGCCGAAACTCAGCGGCCGCGAGCTGGCCGATCGGGTGGCGCCCATGCGGCCGGACATGCGGGTTCTCTATCTGTCCGGCTACACCGACGACGCATCCGTCCGTCACGGTGTCTTGGAAGCGAACGTGTTCTTCGTCCAGAAGCCGTTCACGCCCACCCAGCTCCTCCTCAAGGTGCGCGCCGTGCTGGACGGCAGCCGGTAGTCTCGATTCCAGCTCGCCGAGCGACTTGATCTTGCGACGGTTTTCGGTTATTGGTGGACGACGGAGGCGCTGACGCACGCATGGGCCAATCGAACCAGCCGGTGAAGGGTCAAGAGCTGGAGATCGACCGCTATCGAATCCAGCAGGAGCCGTTCTACGCCGAAGTCGGGGGCGAAGTCGGCCTCTTCACCGTCGCCGCCCAGACCCGCATGCCGGTGATGCTCAAGGGGCCCACCGGCTGCGGCAAGACGCGCTTCGTGCAGCACATGGCGTACCGGTTGAAGCGGCCCTTGATCACGGTGGCCTGTCATGAAGACCTGACCGCTTCCGACTTGGTGGGGCGTTTTCTGCTGAAAGGCAACGAGACTGTCTGGGTGGACGGGCCGCTGACACTGGGCGTCAAGCAGGGCGCCATCGTCTATCTGGACGAGATCGTGGAGGCGCGCAAGGACACCACCGTCATCATCCATCCGCTGAGCGACGACCGCCGCATCCTCCCGCTCGAAAAGAAAGGGCAGATGGTCCAGGCGGTGGACGACTTCCTGCTCGTGATTTCCTACAATCCCGGCTACCAGAGCGTGCTCAAGGACTTGAAGCAGAGTACCAAGCAGCGGTTCATGGCGATCGAGTTCGGCTATCCCCCGCGCGAGATCGAAGCGCGGGTCATCGAACGGGAAGCCGGCGTGACCGTGGAGCAGGCCCAACGTTTGGTCACGTTGGGAGAAAAAGTGCGCAACCTCCGCACCCACGGCTTGGAAGAGGGGGTCAGCACCAGACTGCTGATCTATGCCGGCCAACTGATCCGGCAGGGCGTGGCCCCGGCCCGCGCCTGCGAAGCGGCCGTGACCAAGCCCATCACCGACGACCCGGACATGCAGCGGAGCATTCAAGAATTGGTCAAGGCGATTTTTTAGTCATCCGGTCAAGGGAGCGACCATGCATAACCTCACACGCGCACTCGTCATCGGTGCCGTCTTCGTGACGCTGACCGGCTGCGGCAGCCTCATGCATCCGCGCGCCGGCGAGTTTTTGGAGCAGGCGAAGGGCGGCAGCGGGATCGAGACGGAAATCAATCTGACCAACATGGTCGAGGCCAGCGCCAAGGCGGTTCAGGGCAAGGCGGACTACCAGGAGGGACTGGATACGTTGCACAACCAGCTCTATGCCTTGAAGAAGTCGGCCTGCCAGGTGACGGAGGAACAAGGCAAGACCGTCGCTTATGCCAAGGCCCATACGTTGCGGCGGGAAATCGGGACGATCTTCCACCGTCTCTGGAAAAACCGCGAGGATCAAGCGTTGCGCGACATGCACCTGGACCTCCTGGCCAAGCGGGTGGGGGAATTGCGCGAGGCGCTGCAAGCCGCCACAGGATAGCCGGCGCGCCGATCACCGGGAGACATGACGAACGCTGCCGCCGGAATCGCCTGTCTCGTCTTGTCGTGCCTGTTGTATGCCGGGTTGGTGGTTCTCGGCGAAACGGCGTTCTGGCTTGGCTGTTTGCTCGCCGGCCGGGAGCTGATGCGCCGCTACCGGCATCAGCTCAATCCCCGCACCTGGTTCAGCCGGCCTTCCGGTGAGCCGACCCCGCCGGACTCGCCGCAGCCATGAGTGCCCCCTACCGTGAAACCTCTGAAGGCACCGTGCTCACCCTGCATGTCCAGCCTGGCGCCAAAAAGACGGAATGCGCGGGGCTCTACGGAGACGCGTTGAAGGTGCGCGTGGCCGCGCCGCCGGTGGACGGCGCGGCGAACGAGGCCCTCTGCGCGTGGCTCGCCGATTTGTTCGACATTCCCGGCAAGGCAGTTTCGATCCAGGTCGGACAAACAGGTCGGCGCAAATTGGTGTTGGTGAAGGGGGTTGCGCTTGCGGCGGTCCGGGCCGCCTTCGAGCGAGGCAACGATGCGTAACACCATCTTGCTGATTCTCACAATTAGCCTCGCCGGCTGCGCCGGGCCGAAGCCGGTCCTCTATCCCAACGCCCATTACAAACAAGTCGGCTCCGACGTCGCGGAACAAGATATCGTCGCCTGCCGGGAGATGGCGGAGAAAGCCGGCGCGGAGCCGGGCGACGGCAAGGCATCCGATGTCGCCAAGAATACGGCGATCAGCGGGGGCATCGGCGCGGCCGCCGGCGCGGTGGGCGGTGCGATCGTCGGGGCGGCCGGGAGCGGGTCGGCCGTCGGGGCTGCCAGCGGGATCGTCTGGGGGCTGCTCGGCTCGTGGTTCAGGACGCCAGATCCTGGGG
>JBJTAZ010000119.1:0-4943 GCA_046091085.1 Nitrospiraceae bacterium | reverse complement strand
GGCATGTTTTGCGCGGCGGCCGGCCGCCTGGAGGGCGATGATTTCGGCATGGGGGCCGCCGGCTTGGCGGTGATAGCCCTGCCCGACGATCCTGTTGCCTGCAACGACCACCGCGCCGACCATGGGATTGGGACTGGTGCGTCCCCGCCCCTTGGCCGCCAACCGGAGCGCCAGCTTCATGTACTGGAGGTCGCGGGCGGAGCCTTTCACCGTTTTCTGGGAGATTTTCTGGCCGAACGAGTGCGTTGCGCAGTGCGGCCGGCCTTGGCGGGTCGTTTCGCGGCACGTGGCGCGGCTTGTTTCTCCGCCGCCTCGGTTAAGGCCGCCTGGGCGGCCGCCAGCCTGGCGATGGCGACGCGATAGGGCGAGCAACTGACGTAATCCAGGCCCAACTGGTGACAGAATTCGACGGAGCTTGGTTCTCCTCCGTGCTCACCGCAGATGCCAAGCTTGATGTCGGGTCTGGTGGCGCGGCCTTCGTTGATGGCCAGCTTCATCATGGCGCCGACCCCTTCACGATCCAGGATGGCAAAGGGGTCTGCGTCCAGGATGTTGTCGGCCTTCTTGGCGATGGCGGAATCGCAGGCGCGGCAGCGCATCTCCCGCCAATCCACGTCGGTGCTTAGGCAGTGGGGGCAGCTGTCCTGCCGGCGCATGTAGAAGGCGACGAACTTGGCCGCGTCGTCACGCGAGAACCCGAATGTAGTCTGGGTCAGGTCGTTGGTGCCGAACGAAAAGAATTCGGCTTCCTCCGCGATGCGCCGCGCCGTGACGGCGGCCCGGGGCAGTTCGATCATCGTGCCGATCAGATAGGAGAGCTTGACTCCGCGGTTCTTCAGCGTCTCCTCCGTCACTTCCCGGATCAGGTCCTTCTGGGCTTTCATTTCCGAGACCATGCCGACCAGGGGAATCATGATTTCCGGAACGATCTTCTTGCCCTCGCGCGCCAGCTCGCAGGCGGCTTCGATGATGGCCTGGGTTTGCATGCGTGTGATTTCCGGCATCGTGATGCCGAGCCGGCAGCCGCGGAGGCCCAGCATCGGATTGAACTCGTGGAGTTCCTCGACCCTCGCAAGGAGCTTGCGCTTCTCTTCGACCGCCGCCGGCTCCGCTCCGGTCAGTTCCATGCGCGCGATCTCGACCATCAGGTCTTCCCGCTTGGGCAGGAATTCGTGCAGCGGCGGGTCCAGCAGGCGGATGGTGACGGGGAATCCCTTCATCTCCCGGTAGAGGCCGATGAAGTCTTTCTTCTGCAGCGGCAGGAGTTGGGCCAAGTACTGCGCGCGCTCTTTGCTCGTCCGGGCCAGGATCATCTTCTGCATGATGGGGATGCGGTCTTCGGCGAAGAACATGTGTTCGGTCCGGCAGAGGCCGATACCCTCGGCGCCGAATCCCCTCGCGATCATGGCTTGGTCCGGCACGTCCGCGTTGGCGCGAACTTTGAGGCGGCGGACTTTGTCGGCCCATCCCAGCAGCGTGGCAAAGCACTGGTACTTCTCGGATTGACGGGCATCGAGCGTGCCCTGGATGACTTGGATGACTTCGGAGGCCACGACCGGAATGTCGTCCCCGTAGACGTGGCCGGTAAAGCCGTTGATCGAGATGAAGTCGCCTTCCTTGAAGGGCCGGCCGCCGATCTTGACCGTCGTGCTGCCCGTGACCTCCACGGCTTCACAGCCGGCGACGCAGACCTTGCCCATCTGCCTTGCGACGACGGCCGCGTGGGAGGTCATGCCGCCGCGCGAGGTCAGGAACCCCAACGAGGCGTTCATGCCGTGAATGTCATCCGGGCTCGTCTCCTGGCGGACGAGGATCGCCCGCTCGCCTCGAGCCTGCATGGTCACGGCTTTTTCCGGGGTCAGGGCGATTTTGCCCGCTGCGGCGCCGGGACCGGCCGGCAAGCCCTTGCCCAGCGACGGGTGCTTGCCTTCCGCCGCCGCGTCGAAGATCGGATAGAGATATTGGGCCAACTGTTCCGGCCCCACGCGGAGCACCGCTTCGTTCTTGGTGATCAGCCCTTCCTTGACCATGTCCACGGCGATCCGGACGGCGGCGATGCCGGTGCGTTTGCCCACCCGGGTTTGCAGCATGTAGAGCTTGCCTTCCTGGATCGTGAATTCCAGGTCCAGCATGTCCCGATAATGCTTTTCGAGCGTCCGATAGGTCTTCACCAAGTCTTTGTAGGCGCCGGGCAGGGTCTTGTCCAGGGCCGTGACCGGCAGCGGCGTGCGGATGCCGGCGACGACATCTTCGCCCTGGGCGTTCAGCAGACATTCGCCGAAGAAGGCCCGTTCGCCCGTGGCCGGATTCCTGGTAAAGGAGACGCCGGTGCCGCTCGTGTCGCCCATGTTGCCGAACACCATGGCGACGACGTTGACGGCGGTGCCCCAGCTATCCGGAATGTTGTAGAGGCGGCGGTACGTTACGGCGCGGTTGCCGTACCAGGACGCGAAGACGGCGTTGATGGCCATCCGGAGTTGGTCCAGCGGGTCCTCCGGAAAATCCCGACCGGTCTCCTGTTTGACCAGGGCCTTGAACCGGACGACGAGATCGGCGAGAGCCTTGGCGTCCAAGTCCGTGTCGTGCACCCAGCCGCGTTCGGCTTTCTTCGCTTTTAGGATGTGCTCGAAATGTTCCCGCTCCACGCCCATGACGATATTGCCGTACATGGTAATGTACCGCCGGTAGCTGTCCTGGGCAAAGCGTTCGTTGTTGGTTTTGGCGGTCATGCCTTCGACGGTCCGTTCGTTGAGGCCGACGTTCAGCACCGTGTCCATCATGCCCGGCATGGAGGCTCTGGCGCCGGATCGCACCGACACGAGCAGAGGGCTGGCCGGATCGCCGAGCCGCGCGCCCATGGACCGCTCCACACGCTTGAGACTCTGGAGGGTCTGCTCCCACATGCCGGGCGGAAAGGTTTTCTTGTGGCGGTAGTATTCGATGCAGGCATCCGTGGAAATGGTGAAGCCGGGAGGGACGGAGATGCCCAGATTCGTCTTCTCGGCCAGTCCCGCACCCTTCCCGCCCAGGAGGTTTTTGTTGTTTCCGTCGCCCTCGGCCTTCCCGTCACCGAAGTAGTAGACGAATTTCTTGCTCACGCCAGCCCTCTCCTCATTATGGATGACGCCCATCCGCGAACGATATCATGACGGAGTGTCCCCCTGCCTGTCCAGCTTCATACGATAGCTGGCGATCAGACGTCGTTTGGCCGTGACGCCCAGCGCGATCACCAGGGCCACGAACAGGGCAAGCAGGAACAGCCGGTAGTCCACCTGCGCCCCATGGTCGAAGTAGAGCTTGCCGTCCCCGCCCCGTACGACTTTGGTTTGTTGTTGAAACGTGTGCGTGTCTCCCGAGGGGTCCGACAGGTTGATCCACTCGCTGCAGAGCCGCACCGGTTCCTGGGAGCCGACGACGTTGTGCCAGGTGAAGCGCAGGCACACGTCCTTGGCCGCATCGAACACGTCCGGCGTGCGAATCAGCGCGTCCAGATTGACTCCGCTGCCCCAGAGTCCGGCCAGGAACACTGCATTGCAGACGATGACGAGGGCGGTCGAGACCCAGTAGGAATAGCGTCGCAGTTGCCCCGCCTTGTGGTCTTCGAGCGCCGTTTCCGGCGGTTGTGCTGTGTCCGAAGGCATGGCGGATCACCATGGCTAGGTGCTCGGAACCGAAATCTGAGAGAAATCTGCAAACGATATGAAGAGCCGATCGATTCCGTATAGCAGGGACAGCCGGTTCTTGCGCAGTCCTTCGTCCTCGGCGTTGACCATGACGCCAGCAAAAAATGCGTCGATGGCCGGCTTGAGCCGGACCAATTCTTCCAAGGCCGTTCCGAAATGGCCTTGTTCGATGGCAAACGGCACCTTCAGCCTGACGTCCTCGAGGGACTTATGGAGCTCCACTTCCGACGGATGCTGGACCAGAGTGGGATTGACCTCGTCCAACTTCCAGTTTTCCTTCTCCACGATGCGATGCGCCCGTTTGAAGCCGACGATCAAAGGGTCGAACTCGGCTCGGGTCGTGAAGGACTGGAGAGTTTTCATTTTTTGAGAGAGGGTTGTGAGTATGAGGGCGGGCCGGTCGGCCGGCTTGAGCACGGCGTCCATGACGTCGTCTCGGAGTTGGGCGGCGGTGCGTCCATAGTAGCGGAGCCGGTCGAGAATGAAGTCGCTCGGATTGTGATCGCCGACGCGGGCGATTCCCTTCTCCTTCATGATGTTGCCGATGGCCTGCTCGGTGGCGCCGAGATCGAGGGCGACCTGCCCTTCTAGCACGATTCGGACGATGGCCAAGGCGTGCCGCCTCAGGCCGAATGGATCTTCGGAGCCGCTGGGAATGAGGCCGACTCGGAAAAACGCGAAGACGGTGTCCAGTCTGTCTGCCAGCGAGAGGATCATGCCGGCCTGAGTTTGGGGTAGTTCGTCGTCTGCGAATCGAGGCAGATAGTGTTCGGCGATCGCATGGCACACGGCATCGGGTTCGCCGTCATGACGGGCATATTCTCCGCCCATCACGCCTTGGAGGGCGGGGAATTCTCCGACGATACCGGTGAGCAAATCCGCTTTGGACAGCTGCGCGGCTCGGTCGCATGTGCCGGGCAATTCCGCGTCCGTATTCTGAAACGGGGAGGCGTTGGGGCCGCCGGCTAGAAACTTCACCAATTCCGTGATGCGCCGAACCCGATCGTATTGTGTGCCGATTTTCTTGTGGAACGTGACGCCCTTGAGTTTTTCGACCCGGTCGGCCAGCCGAACCTTGCGGTCCTCGTCGAAGAAGAATTTGGCGTCCGCCAGCCTCGCGGCCAGAACCCGTTCGTTCCCCGCTTGAATCAGCCGCATGTTCGGCAGCTTCATGTTGGTGATGGATACAAAGGCGGGCAGCAAGGTGCCGTCCTTTCGCAGGACCGAAAAGAAGCCCTGATGTTCCTTCATGGAGGTCAT
>JBJTAZ010000118.1:0-2599 GCA_046091085.1 Nitrospiraceae bacterium | reverse complement strand
CCGGTGTGGAGCATGTCCTCGCGCTTGAGGTAGATGCGGGCGCCGCCGCAATGCTTGGTTAAAGACTCGGCGAAATAGAGGCCGGTCGGACGGCCGGCGTAGTCGCGCAGCATGTCGGCATACTCCTGCTGGAACGCCGGGTCGCGGCGGGCCTCGTCGTAGGCCTTGGTCAGGTCCAGCAAAGGGGTCATCAGCGTCTCCGGGACGTAGAGACCGCCGAAACGGCCGAAACGGCCCCGGGCGTCAGGCACCTGGAAGCGCGGTTCGTTGGTCGGGATGAGGCTGGAGGCCGACATGGTATTGAGCCCTGCATAAAGCGGGAACCTTCCGCAAGGGCAAGCGACAAGGGCTTTTGAGGGTTTCCTTGCCCCGGTGCGGGCGGAACCCTAGGGCTCATCCATGCTTCGCCCGGCCTTGGTCTTCACGTTGCTCGCCTCCCTCCCCGTGTTCGCCGGCCAGGTGGAACGCAGTCCGGCGGAGGTCCGGGCCGACTTCACCTACGGTCGGGCGGTCGTGACCGGCGTGGTGGAAGGCGTGACCGAATACCTGCCGGTCAGTTCCACAGGTCACATGATCATCAGCGACCGATTGATCTGCGACGTGAACAAAGATCCGAACGTGATCGTCCAAGGGGTCGTCGACCGCAAGGGCCGGGCGGTCTCGCTCGACCGCGTCGCCGTCGACTACCTCGTGATAATCCAGCTTGGCGCGATCCTCCCCGGCCTCGTGGGCTTACTCGGTCGGCTGCGCGGTCTCCTGGTTGGCGTCGTTCGCGGCGAACGAGCCTCGCTGCGACTGGCGTTCGCCATCGTCGTCGCTTTCCTCCCCGCCGCCGCGCTGGGCTTCTGGTGCAAGGACGCGATCACCACCTTCCTCTTCTCGGTCGAAGTCGTCGCGGTGGCCCTGGTCGTCGGCGGGATTGCCATCCTGATCGCCGAGAAGCTCCTGCCGGCCCGACCCGCCGAAGGCGATGAGGTCGCCGCGCTCGGCTGGCGCTCGGCGCTCACGGTGGGGCTGTGCCAGTGCTTTGCGCTGATCCCGGGTACGAGCCGTTCGCTCGCGACCATCCTGGGCGGACGTCTGGCCGGACTCTCCCACGCCGCGGCCACGGAGTTCTCCTTCCTGGTCGGTCTGCTGACGCTTTCCGCCGCCTCCATCTATAAGATGTGGTCCCTCGGGCCCGCGCTGACGCAGGTCTACCCGGCCGGTCCGGCCGGCCTGGGTCTCCTCATCGCGGCCATCACGGCTTTCGTATCCGTCAAGTGGCTCGTCGGCTACGTCTCGCGGCGTGGCCTCGGCGTCTTCGCCTGGTACCGCATCGCCCTCGGCGGCACGATCCTGGCGGTGATGGCGGTCCGGACGCTGCGCTGAGCGGCTCAGGTGCCTAGCTCGAAGCCCTGCCGGTAGACGCGCCGCACGAAGTCGTTGGCCTTGGCGTCGTTGGTCACCTGCATCTTCTCCCCGTCCCAGAGCAGTTTGCGGTCGGGGAAGCGGATCGCGAGGTTGCCCATGAGCACCATCTCCGAGAGCGGGCCGGAGTAGTCAAAGTTCGACGAGGCCGGGACGCCGCCTTTGCAGGCGCGCAGCCAGTCCTTCTCATGACCGGAGTTATTGCCGGGGATGCGCGGGATGGTCTTCGCGATCTTCTTGGCCGCCTCGCGCTGATCGCGATCAAGCAGGCGCGGCTTCGAGCCATAGCAACCGCAGACGATCTTTCCTTTGTCGCCGATGAGCAGGCAACCGCCGTCGCCATCGCCGAAGGGCATGTCGTCCTCGAGCTCGACCGGGCGGGCGGGCATGAGGCCGCCATCCCACCAAGTGAGCTGGGCCGGCGGCAGGTCGCCGCGGGCCGGGAAGCGGTAGCGCACGATCGAGGAGCGCGGGAAGCACTCGTTCAGAACCCGGCTCTTGTGGCCGAAATCCGCGAAACCGGTGGAGACATTCCCTTCGACGCTCTCCGGATAGCGCAGCCTAAGGGCCAGGAAGAGCGGGTCGATGATGTGGCAACCCATGTCGCCCAACGAACCCGTGCCGAAGTCGCACCACGCGCGCCACTTGCCGGGGTGATAGGTCGGGTGATACGGACGCACAGGCGCGGGGCCGCACCAGAGGTCCCAGTCCATGCCCTCGGGCGGCGTGGCCTGGCCGGTCGGACGCGGGGTGTCCGAACTCTGCGGCCAGATCGGGCGGTGCGTCCACGCGTGCGCCTCGCGCACCTGTCCGATGAGCCCGGCCTCGTGCCACTCGCAGATCTGGCGGATACCCTCGCCGGAGTGACCTTGGTTACCCATCTGGGTCACGACCTTGTGCGTCCGCGCGGCCTCGGTGAGGGTGCGGGCCTCGAAGACATTGTGCGCGATCGGCTTCTGGACGTAGACGTGCTTGCCACGGCGCATGCACTCCATCGCGATGTAGGCGTGGGAGTGATCCGGCGTGGCGATGATGACGGCGTCGATGTCCTTGCGCTTGTCGAGCATGACGCGGAAGTCGGTGAACGTCTCGGCCTTCGGGACCTGCTTGATGGTCCCCGCGCAGCGGCGGAGATCGAGGTCGCACAGGGCGACGATGTTCTCCTCGGCGCTGTTACGCACGTTGCTGC
>JBJTAZ010000117.1:0-31359 GCA_046091085.1 Nitrospiraceae bacterium | reverse complement strand
CCACATGTGTGATCAGCGGTTGATCGGCGGTCTGGGCGACGGGCCCTGGCTCTGCCGCCTCTGCCTGAGGCCACAAGCGACCTCCCGTCAAGGCCAGTACCAGTCCTCCTGCCGCGCCGGCGAGCAGCCCGCGCCTCGTGATGCCCTGATTTTCGTGGTTCGTCATGGTTGCTTCGTTGGGAGCAAGACAATGGATACCGTCGGCGGCACAGCCAGCGATTGGTGGACCGTGCAGCCATGAGCGACTTTGAGCAGCCGCTCTTGCTGCGGCTGCGTGAGGGTTGCCGGGAGATGCAGGCGCATGTCCACGGATCCGACCCGATGGGGCTGCTCGGCCATGGACCAATCCGTCTCGATGGTGAACCCATCGGAAGGAATGCCGTGCCGTGCACAGTACCGGGCCACGAAATACCCGACGCATCCGGCCAGCGAGCCGATGAACAGTTCCACCGGACTCATGCCCTCGTCAGTGCCCCCGTCATCGGTCGGCTGATCGGTGATGACCTGATGCTTCCCGCTGACGATGTCGAACTTGGTTCCGCCTTTGAACGTGACCGTGAGACTCATACCTATGCCTCCTGTTCGGCGGTGACAGTGCATCAATGCGAGAACAATGCCGGAGCGAGATGCGAAAAGACTTCTTTTTTCCTCTGTTTGAGGACCGTCTGTTGTCGCTACCGAGTGAGATGCAGAGAAAGGCGACAAGGATTCAAATTATTGTGGCGCAGGATGCCACATGGGGACGGCATCGCCGCTCAGGTCTCGGCCAAGCCGGCTAGAACGTGTATTGGACTCCGACCGATGTGATGGTGTCGTTGAAGCCGGATGCGCTCGCGGTGGAGGTCCGCTGCGTCTGCTGGACGCTCAAGGACAGAGCCAGGGCCTTGGTGGCTGCATAGCGCAGTTCCGCCCGGCCCTGGTTTGTCACATCCTGCCGATGGCGATGGCTGTCGCCGACGATCGTGCTGGTGAAGTCTGTGAGCCGGTAGACATAGGTCAGATCGAGGAACAGGGGGTCGGCCAGGCGAAATTCCGTGTTAAACGAAATGAAATTCTGGATGTAGGACACGTCGTCCTTGAGTTGCAGGTTTCCGCGCCCGTCGGCCAGGCCTCGTTCGTAGAGGTAGGCCAGCGTTAATTTGGCCCAGGGCGTGGCGAGATAGCCGACCTGTCCCCCGCCTGTATAGTAGGTCGTGTCCCGTTCGGCAAAGGGCTGGTTATAGAGCCGTAACCCGTAGCGGCCGATCAGGGCGACGGTCCAGTCCGCAGACAGTTTTCGCTCCAGTTCCGCCCGCCACCCGTTCGAGGAGACCCGTTCCTCCTGCAACGAGCGGGGCGAGGTCTGGACCGAGAAATTCGGCCCAAGGAACAAGTTCGGGACGTACCGATACCGAAGCAGGAGGGACGTGTCGCGGTCCAGTTCCTGCTTGGCCTGAAGCCGATACTCGGCATGGTTGAAGATGGAGTGTTCGGTGTAGAGAAAACCATGGGCCTTGGCGGATAGTTCCGTCTTCGTGCCGAACAGGCGCCGCACTTCGACCGAGGGCTCGACGATCACATCCGACGGTTTGTCGAGCGGCACGATCGTCGGCTGGCTCGGATCTTCGCCCAGGGCCAACCGGCGGGCGGAAGAGAATTGAAAGACGTCGGTCGTGTAGGAGGTCTTGGTGGCGACGACTGTAGACCATCCCTCCTCGGCTGCACCTGTGCGGGGGGGGAGGAGGAGGAGCACCGACCAGGCGACGAGGCAGGTTCGTCGCCATCCTGTGCCGCCGATTCCCACCCTGTCAGGGCTGGCCGAAGGACCTGACATAGAGCAGAACCTGCCAGGCTTCCTCTTCCGTCAAGACCAGGGGGATGAATGGCGCCATGTCCGTGCCCGGGCTGCCGTTCTTGAGAATCCAGATGAGTTCGCCGTCTGATCGGGCCTTTTGCCAGACCTTGTCGGTGAAGTTTCTCGGGAGCGGGCCCTTGAGTTGGAGGTCGGGCCCGAGGCCCTTGCCGTCGGCCCCGTGACAGGCTCGGCAGAAGGCCTTGCCGTTAAACAGAGTTTTTCCCTGCTCGATCATCTCGGGCGTGGTCGGCAAGGGATTCGTGACGGAACGGGCGGCTGCGATCTGGTCCGCAGGAACGCGCGGGCGCAGGACCTCGCGGTCTGCGCCCCAGGCTAGGGCGAATCCTTGAATCAGGAGGGCGATGGTGAGGAGAAGAAACCGGAAACGATTCACCCTGTGCAGACTCCTGTCGCAGGCAGGTTGGGTTCCCGCAGGGAGGAGCGTTGGCCTCCTCCCTGCGACAAGCCTGCCTGTCGGTTACTTGTCCGTCTTTTCCGGCTTCCGGTGCTTATGTCCGACGGACTGGGGATGTCCCACCACGCCGTTCGGCGCCTTGGCTCCATCCGGCCAGAGGTGGAAGATGATGCCGTCGGTCTGGGCCGCCGCGGCCGCGACCTCTTTGGCCTGGGCCTCAGGCATGTCCAGGACCTGCACCCGACCCGTGGCGATCTCCACTTCGTGATCGTGATAGTACTTGTTCCAGGTCTTCAGCGGCACGTGTGCGCGGGACACCGGCTTGGCGATGAAGTATTCCACATCGGTGAGCAAGGCGTTGGGATCGGTGGACTCGAAGAGGAGACATTGCAGGACTTCCGGCGAAATCCCCTTGCAATAATGGTGATAGGGGCCGTGCACGGTCCCGTCCTCGAATTTGTGTGGGGCCATGACGTGGATGTTGAACCCCTCCGCCGGGCTGGGCTTCTTGTCTTCCGCCTGTGTCGTCCCGCCGGCGAGCAGGGCGATCAGAAACGTGCCGATGACGGCGATGTGTTTGGACATATGGCCTCCTAATTGATAAGTGGATGAGAACCTCGGCATCTGTGCCCGTCCTTGGTAGAGACACGCTTCGGGCGAAGGATTCATATCACGATTCGGTGGCGGTATGCCCTACTCAAGCCAGGGGGGCGTTGAGCAGACGTCCCGCCCGTTTGGAACGAGCCTGCCACTCCCCCTTATGAGATGCAGCTCCGAAAGATCTCTTCGCAATGGTCGTCCGCTGCGACCGATGGAGGAAAGGGCCGGTATTCGACCGCCACGACCCGATCGTTCTGGATCGTCAGGACTGCCGTACATTCATGGTGAATGCCGCTCACGCTGGCTTTGGAACCGAAAAAGGACTGGTCGAAGGTCGGCGCATCCTTGTGGTAGAGCAAGACATTCTGTTGGTCGTGTCTGGTATCGCTGATCGGCGCGCCGGCGCAGGCAAGGAGATCGGCTTTAGTTTTCCCCATCAGGTGGGATTGGCTCACCGGTTTCTCGCCCGGCGTGATGTGCTGGCAACCTCCCAGGAGCAGGCCAACCACTGCGCTCAATACGATGAGGCAAGGGTCGGAAATCGGCAGGAACCTCGGCTCGCTCACGTTACCGATTCTCCACCGGCTTCGCCGGGCAGGTATTGATGCCCAGCAATGTCCAGACCGGGCAATAGCCCATGGCGCCGGTGACCAGGGCTACGGCTCCCACCGCGTAGGCGATGGCCGTGGCGACGGGTGGAAGCCCCGCGAAGGCTCCGACTCCCAATAGGATCAGACCGAGACCAATTCGGATGGGCCGTTCAACTCCGCCGACGTTACAGGTCATCGTAGTACCCCCTTGTTCAAGAAGCCGTTGACTCTCAGCCTTCTCATTCAGGCCTCATAGCTGAACGCCGACGGCTGATGCCTATCTCTCCGCCGACAGCCGGTACAGGTCATGGCAGGTCGTGCAGCGGCTGGTGATACTCGACAGGCTGGTCAGCACCTGTGTCGATGACGCACCGTTTGCAATCGCATCGGCCAGCCCGTCGAAATCCTTATGCACCGACATCCCCATCTGTTTGAACGCCAGCGGCAGCTTGGCCATGATCATCGGGTTCACATCGGCAGCCATACCCATGCCGGCGGCCCTAGCTGCTTGCTCAGCCTGCTTCCTGCTCGTGTGTTGTTCCGGGCTGCCGGGCGCCGTCACGATCCCATGGACGGATTGCAACAGGTGCCGCATCTCCCCCAAAATCTGATCCCGCTCCGAAGGGGTCAGCAGCACGTCCGTGCGCCCGTCGGCACTTGGCTTGGTAACTCCCGCCACAAACAACCACCCTCCGGCCAGGAGTGTCAGAATCCAGAGCCCCAGCACCGCCAGACAGAAGCGCTGCATAGATATTCTCAGCATATCCTCATCCGGGACTTTTGTCTTCATTTGCTGGCGCGATGATGTGAGAGTGCCAGGAGCGTGCCATGCGGTCCTCCAGGCTGAGTCTCAAAGTGCTTGATACGCAAGGGCTTAGAAATGAGAGCTGAGGGCCATGGACGAGGCTGGAGCAAAACGCTACAGAGGCGGAAGCGTCCTAGCGCGAGATGCCACAACCGACATTGTTTAACATGCGGTCTGATAGCGAAGCTTAGCGTGGCTGGTTCTAGGTGGAGCGTGTGAAGAAGCGGAAACTCAGAGGGCTTCGGACGGTTGAGCTATTGGCATGCGGTCATGAGCAGGCCCAGCGGTCCCCACAGGGACAGGCTCAATCCTGCCTGCGTCATAAACCGAACGCCCCCCACGTACTGGGCATCCTCCATCGTGCCGAGCTGCGCGGCGTAGGCCGAGCCGGAGTGACCGGCGACGAGGATGGCCGTCACCAGCGGCGCGATCTCGCGCAACAGTGAAATGCCGACCAGATCCACGATAAAAATGTTGGTGCCGAATTTCCGTAATTGTTCCGCGCCCTGATACGCGATCACGACACCCATGAGGAAGGACAACAGTTCCACGATCGGCAGGGCGTTGAACCCATTCAGTTCCACGCTTCGAATCAGCGCCCGCCAACGGATGAGCCGCGGAGCAGCGAGCAGTCGGGCCACTGCCAGGCTGCTTTCGCCGAGAAAGGCCAGGCCTTTCAGGATGTGGGTCCCCTCGTTCCAGGCGCGCCGCCCGATCCGATCCAGGACTGACCGTGAGGCGGCCGCTGGAATGGATGCCTGCGAGGGCTGGATCGTCGAGACGATCTGGAGTAATTGGGCGAACTCCGGACGCAGGCCGCGCAGCTCCACCCGGCGGCCCTGTTTCGCCAGCTCGTTCAGGCTCCGCTGGAGCAACCAAGCGCCGCTGACATCCATGGCAGTGATCCCGGTCGCGTCGCAGATGAGCGACGTGGACTCCGGCCATGGGAACGACAGCAGGCGGCGATGGAACTCGCCCAGGTAGGCCAAGGTCCAGGCCCCTCCGCACGAAACGGTCAGGTCGTCGCTGCGTTCGAGGCTGGCCGGCGGTCCGTTCGCCGGCATCATGTCAACAGGCGGAACCATGCTTACCCTCTCTGCGCGAGGCGCGTGTACTACCCGAACGTCGCGCGGATCCAGCCGCCGACATCGTATGCGACCGCAATCGCTTCCAAGGCGATGACTACTAGGAGACAAAGATGGCAAAGAAACTTAGGACATCTTGCCTTTATTCTAAACAAAGCAAGGAAAGAGCCAGAGACGATGCTATTTTTTTGATAAAATTCCAAAATAAAACCAGCTAGCTGGAAAGAGGATGGGGAGTTGAAGCGTTGTTAGCAGAGTCGTGCCACAGCGGGTAGTCGTTTTTCTGTAGCGGAAGGCTACACAGCTGGACGGCTACATTCTTGCCAATGCGGCTGCGGTGTAGAGGAGCGCTAGCGCGAGGAGAAGCGAGACGCGCGGGACCCATCGGGCCGACTGGACCAACAGCCGGTCCCGATCGGTTCGCGCCTCCTCCGAAACGGTGTGCAGTCGTCCAACAGCGGGCCCAAGGATGAGGTCGTAGACCGCGGTCAGCAACAGCAGCAGGCTCACCAGGGTCAGCTTGGCATACACGATCGGTGGCCAGGTGGCGGGGGAAAGAAGGGCTCCTCCGATCCTGTCGAGCAGCAGCGGCCCTGTGATCAGTAAGAGCAGGATGCAGATCCACACGAGCCGGCGAAATCGCAAAGCGACGGCTTTGAAAAACGGGCGACGCTGGGAGACGAAGGCGTCCTGCTGAAGCACGGGGACCAACGTCAACGAGAGGAACAGCATGCCGCCGATCCAGATGATGGCGGCGAGGAGGTGAATCCAGACGAGCAAGAGCATGGCGGAAACTCTCAGTGTCCGGCCGAGGGCTGGGGCTACGGCTGAACGCTAGAGGGTCTGGTCGGGGTGATCAGCGAAGGCTGCAACGGCTGGCCGACGGCCGTGGCCCGCATGTCCATTTCTTCAAACATGATGCAGCACTTGAGGCGGCCGCAAATGCCGATGAGCCGGGTTTCGTTTAGGCTGAGGTCTTGGCTGCGGCCCCGCGCCTTCTTGACGCTGACGGGGCGGAAATCCGTCATGAAGGCGGAGCAACAGAGGGTCAGGCCGCAGGAGTCCACGCCGCCGATGCGTTTGGCTTCCTCACGCGAGCCGATATGCCGCATCTCGATCCGACCGCCAAACCGGCGTGCGAGGTCGCGCACAAGTTGGCGGAAATCGATCCGATCCTCTGAGGTGTACACGAAGGTGAGTTCGCGACGGATGAACGAGGCATAGACCTCCACCATTTTCATCTCCAGCCCCAGGGCCTTGGCCCGCTCCCGGCAAAAGCTCATCCCCTCCTGGGCCATCCGCTCGTGCCGTGCGATCTGGGCCTGATCGGCCTCCGTGGCCGGACGCAGGATGGAAGTCATGACCCGCATGGGCGGGATGAAGGGTGTTGGTGCCGGTTCCGTATGGACGACGCCGTAGGTCTGTTCCCGGTCCAATTCCAAGATCACGCGGTCGCCGACGCGCAGCTGGGCATCGCCGACGCCCATTTTTTTGACGTCCCCCAGCCCGCGTACTTTGACACCGGCGATGCGGACGATGGCCGGATAAGGTTGTTGGAGCTCGTGCAATGCAATCATGGGGACACACCGGGACGTATAAAGGCGGCCAGCATACACCAATTGCGCGGCTTTGTGAACGATTTCGACGGCCCGTTCATTCGAGGCTGACGGTTGGTTCGAGATGGGCCATCCTGGCCAGTCGAGTCCGGTTGAGAAGGGTGATGGCGCGGCCGTCGAGGCCGACTAATCCCTCGTCGCGAAATGTTCCCAAGAGCCGGATGGCGGTTTCCGTGCTCACGCCCAGCAGCTCCGCCACCTCTTCCCGCTTGAGCCTCAGACGAAGTTCAACGCGATCCCCCTCCTCCTCCCCAAACCGTTGGCCCAGATCGAGGAGCAGGGCGGCGAGCCGCTCCTTGGCGCTCTTGAAGGTAAACGCGGCTGCGTTCTCCCGCTGCAGGCCCAATTCGCCGCTCAGCAATTGGAGCAAGTTGATCGCCAGATCGGGATTTCGTCTGACGAGCGCCGCATAGCCTTCGCGTTCGATGAGGCAGACCTGAGAGGGTTCAAGAGTTTCGCAAGTGACCAAGTGGGTTGTCTGGTCTTGAAAAGCATGGGTTTCGATAAGTTGGCCTGCCTCCAGGATGCGAACGATCTGGCGTCGACCGCGGGTCGAGGAACGGGTCAGCTTGACTTTGCCGCGGGACAATAGGGACAGGCCGAGGCAGGCATGGCCTTCATAGAAGACGGTCTCTCGCGCATCGTACCAAAACCGATGGATGATCCGGTTCAGTTCAGCCAGATCATCCGCCGGCAGGTCGCACAAGACGGACAGGGAGCGAAGTTCACAAGATCGGCAATCATGGGCGGTGCAAGATTGGCGCATCATTCAACTCCGATTCAGAGATTCATCCGTTGCGGACAACGCAAGTCTCTGAACGTTCATGCAAGAGCAGAACCAGGGAGCATTGAGGTTTGGCCGATCGGCCAGTGAAAAATGCTCTTATTTTATAATTTGTTAGACTGTGCCAAAGAGAGAGCCACTGAAGTGGATGGGGTCGGCTGGGGAGAAATGCGACAGGGGCGAGACAATCCGATGGGCATATCGCCTCGCCCCTGCGTAATCAGGGCCAGAGAATCCACAGAGATACGAGGTGACGAGAAAGAGTCGTCACCTCATCTGGATGACTTGTCACGCTCCCGTCGGAGCGTACGACGAGAGCCGGGAGGCTAATAGAGGAGGCCGATATAGGCTCCCGCCGTGTAGTAATTATTCGTCGTCTGGGTCATGTTGGCCGCCAAGTGGTAGCGGGTATCGATACCCAGGTTGAACGGCCCCCAGAAGTTGTACTCCACCCCGGCTCCCCATTGGACACCCATGTCGAGGTAGGTGGTCGCATTGGAGGGAGGGCTGATGACATGGAAATCCACCCCAATCGGGATGATCCAAGGCCGGAGTTTTTCGCCCTCGCGGAACTTGAGTTTCGGCGCCACGTCCACGGTCAACATCGTGACGGCTACCGTGCTGCTGCGGACCGAACAGCCAGGCGCCGCGGCCCCCAAGGCTCCGGCGCACGTAGAGGGCACCGCCTGCGTCACGGTCTGGGAGTCGAACCGCTTCAGTTCGATGCCCAACTCTCCGACCAGCGACATGCCCTGCACGCCGAAGGCATTCTTGTGCATGCCGAGATCCAATCCCGCTCCGACGTAGCTGCCCAGCGAGGAATCGTTCCGTATGTTGTTGCGTCCGAAGACGTCGGTAAACACTTCATTGGCCCGATTGCTGGTCAATCCGGCGAACCCTCCCCGGAAGAAGACTTGGTTTTCTTCCGCCCATGAGAACGACGGCAGGCTGATGCCAATCAGAACCAGCGCCACCCATCCCCCCGCTCTTCGTTTTGTGCGACCTCTGATCATGTCTTTGCCGCTATCCATCATGCCCTCCTTTGTGCCCGCTCAACGTAGTCAATACGCGCTCACGATAGCGCCGGCGTGGGCCACGCGCACTGACCGAAGACAGGATCCATATTGATCGTGGTCAGCAATCGGACTGGGGCTTTTGGCCTATAGCCATGCGATGGGGTGAGGGGCTGGGAGAACAGATGCAGGAATGTTCCGTCGAGCAACGAACGCAGGGATGTGGGTAACAGAAGGGATGGCGCTCAGGGGGCCGGGGCCCGGCTGAGCCGGCGGGGAATGCCGCTCAACCGGGGGGAAGGCCGGCTAACAGATCGAATCGCGCGAGCTTAGGAGGCGCGGTCTTCGTGAGAGTGCGGCGCTTCACGGGCGCAGCGGAAGCCCAGCCAATTGATCTTCGTGCTCGGATCGGTCCCATTTCGCATCGCTACGCGCATCGTGGTCGTGCTGTCCATCCACCCCCCGCCACGAAACGCCTTCTGCGTGCCCTTGTCCGGGCCCTTGGGGTTGCGATCGGGCCCGGCCTTGTAATAATCCTTGTCGTACCAGTCGGAGACCCATTCGGCGACGTTGCCGATCATCTGATAGCTCCCGTAGGGGCTGACCGCATTGTCGTACTTGTCCACGGAGATGATCGGCGGATAGAGCAGCAGCCGCTCGGGGCGGTCCCGCACCGGCCCGGAGAGCCCCGTACGTCCGAAGTTCGCGCGGCTCAGCCCTGCCAGTTGGTTGCCCCAGGGATTGAGGCGTCCATCTTCCCCCCGCGCGGCCTTTTCCCATTCGGCTTCGGTCGGCAGACGTTTGCCGGCCCACCGACAATAGGCGTCCGCGTCATACCAGCTCACGTGCATGATCGGGTGGTGCGCCATGCCTGGCTGGAAGTTCCCGCCGTCGTAGCGCCAATCGATTTGCGGCGGGCGGTTTGTGGCCAATACGAACTTGAGGTACTGGAGGGCCGTGACCTCGTACTTGTCGATCTCGAACGTATCCAGGAAGACCCGCCGTTGCTGGCGCTCGGCGTCATAGGCATTCCGATCCGTTTTCTTGTCGCTGCCCATGAGAAATTCGCCGGCGGGGACCAGTACCATATCGTCCTTGGCGGGCCAAGCCTTGGCGCGCTCCATTGCGAGCTGCTTGCCTGCTGCGGTCCATTCCACGGTCATGTCCTGTGTGTCCAACCCCCAAGCTGCGCTGGCCAGCACCAGAGCGATGGCGCCGGCGATCAGCAGATTCACCGCGCGATCCAGCCGGCTCCACTTCTTCTCAATGGACTCCGTATCCATTTCCGATCTCCTTTGTTAGATCGCCGTCAGAGCTCAACGAGTCGCGTTCAGCATCACGCTGATGGCTGGCGACTGAAGGCTGACGGCTCTTGTGGTTGATTGTGCGCAGCGAAAACCGATCAGGTACGACCGGTGATCCGGCGCGTGGGCGCCGCGACCCGCCGAGCGGGCCACTTCCGGATCCTCGTTCCAAGACCCGCCGCGATAGACATGGTCGTCTCCCCACTCGGGCCCGGCTGGGTTGAAGCTGGTCCCATATTGGTAGTACTCAGGGTCGAACCAGTCTGACACCCATTCGGCGACGTTGCCCGCCATCTGATACACCCCATATGGGCTGACGCCTTGGTCATAACGGTCAATGTTCGCGAGCGGGGGATATTTGACGCCTCGTTTGGAACCGGGATGGGCAATGTTGCTTTTTTTCCATCCGGCCGGTTCATTGCCCCAGGGGAACTTGCGCGCGTCCGTTCCGCGCGCGGTTTTCTCCCATTCGGCTTCGGTGGGCAGCCGCTGTCCGACCCACCGGCAGTACGCGTCGGCCTCTTGCCAGCTCACGCCGATCACCGGGTGCCTCGCCATCTTGTCGGGAAAGGGATCGGCTCGCCAGTATGGAGGTCCGGTCCGGTTCGTCGCCAGCACGAACCGCAGATAGTGCACATTCGATACTTCGTAGCGGTCGATCTCGAACGCGTCCAGGTACACCCACCGTTGGGGCTGTTCCTGCGGGCCCGCGTCTTCATCGGTCTTGGGATTGCTCCCCATCGGGAACCATCCGGCAGGGATCGTGACTGTGCCGTCCGGCACCGCCAGTTCCACCAACCGCTTGGCTACAGCCATGTCGCCGGTCGGCCGCCACTTTGGTTGATCGTGATCGGCTTGGATAGGTGAGACGGCAATCAGGCTATACGTGAGCGACGCAAAACCACAGGCAAGAACAGCACGGAAAGTCTCGAGAGGGCGTGCGCGTTTCTTCACGTCAGTCCCCATAGCGCCTCGCCATGCGCCTTCGTCCGTTCAGCGCTCCTGCTTTTGGATCATGGGCTCGATGTCCTTCTTCGTGTCCTCGGTCACGTTGTAGCGGACGTAATCGTGCGCCAACACCTCATTGGCGTAGAGCCGCCCGATCGGCGCCGGGACGTCGATCGTGGCCTCCACGGTCCCCTTCGGGCCGATGGTGACGGGTTGCTCGATCGCGGTCCGGATATAGGGATGCCAGACGACCAGCTTATAGGCGCCCGGCGGCACATCGGTCAGGGTGAACCGGCCCTGCGCGTCCGTCTTGGCAAAGTACGGATTGGTGACGGCCACGCCCCAGCTCTCCATGTACGCGTGAAAGCCGCATTGCATGACGAAGATCCGGCGGCCCTTGCTGAGATTGACCAATTGCTTCATCGGCGGGCCGGCCATGTGCTTGTGGTACAGCGCGGCTTCGCTGCGGTCCTTGAAGTTGCGCGGGTGCTGCGGGTTCATCGGCAGGGGTACGTTGAACAACACACGCGCGCCCAAGTGCGAGGTCTCATAGGCCTGAATGTCGTGCATGACGGGGTCCATGTTGACCACCTGCACCGTTTGATCGTCCCGCACGACGGTGGTGAAGGGGACGAAGAGGCAGTCTTTGGCTTCGATTTGGGGGAGGCGCTTGTCGTCGAAGGGCTTGCCCTTGTCGATTCCGTCCAGATAGACCACCACGTCGCGAAATTCGCCCGCCGGCCCGACCTGAAACGGTTGCAGGATGCGCCAGCCTTGCCCGTCGGAAATGCGCCCGCAATAGAGCGGGTCGGGCAGGGTGGTCAGGTTGTAGCCCTTGGGTTTGGGGACGGCGCCTGTCAGCGTCACCCTGCCGGTCAGCGTCCCGCCGTCGGTGACGGTGATCTCTTCATAGGCGGCTGCGGGGCCCGCGCTGCCAAGGCAGGCAACGAACAGGCTGATCGGCAGCCATGACGCAATGGGACATCTTTTCTTCAGCATTCCGGCCTCCCTCAAATGATGATGAACGATGCGTAATGCGCGATGGATTCCGGGCCTCCTTGCCCGTTCCGACATTCATCATACCCTGTTCATCGTGCAGCATGAAAGAGAACGGGGGAGCCGCGTTGTGCTGCAGCTCCCCCGCCCCTGGTGCTACTCGTTCACGAGACTACTTCATCGCGGTCGGGATCGCCTGGCCGGCCGAAGGCTGGCTCGACGGAACCTCTGCCCTCTTGACTCCGGCTGCCCCGCCCGACAACGGGAGGATCCGCTGATCGCCGGACGGCAGCACCCGGAAGTAGCCCCACTGTCCGGACTGCGTGTAAGGCAGCCGCTGGTTGGACCAGACATAATCGCCTGCCAACCGGGCCGGACCGCCCGCGCCGCCGCGCAGGAAGACATCCAGGGTTTCGGACCCGGAGTACTCCACCACGCTGATCTGGTCGGCGCCCGGCATGTAGGGCTCGATCGGCCACTCGTGGCCTTCCACCGAGAACATGCCGTTCTGCTCGTTGTTCGCCCCGATTACGTGAATCCGGACCGCATCGCCCGCGTGGGCTTCGATCAGCGGCGTCACGGGATCTTCCGGCGCGTCCACTTTGCAGGGCATGAAGACCTTGTCCAGGCCGCAGCCCTGCTCCTCGCGGAACTTATAGGGTTCCGCGCGGTAGTTGACCGCCGTCACGCCCGCCACGTTCTGCACGTAGGGCATGAAGGCCGTCCCGATGATGTTGTCTTCATCCTGGAAGAACAGCGCGACATCGCGATAGTTCGCTTTGCCGGCATTCTCCGTCAGGCTCCGGTCCACGATGACGTCCGCCCGCCAGGCGTTCTTCTGCGAGAGATCCTCGCCGGTCACCGGATCGCGATACTGCGACCCGCGCGGTCCGACGACGATCGCCCCATAGAGCCCGTTGCGCGGATTGGTCACGATGTTTCCGCCGTCCCACACCAACGACGTCGTCTCCTTGTTGCCCGGATGCGCGTAGTAGGTGTAGGTGCGGCTCCCGCCCGGCGCCACGGTCTGATCGCCGCCGTTGTTGCCGACGTTCAGGCCCTGGCTGTCCTTCGGATCGAAGGCCAAGCCCGGCGCGAAGAACGACGCCTTGCTCGCCGTCATCTTGTTCTTCAGATTGACCTTGACGCAATCGCCGAGATTGACGCGCAGCGTGAGCGGATGCGGCATCACGTTGCCCGCCACCCTCGTGGCTTCCTCTTCCAGCGCGAAGTTCTTGCCCTCGGGAACGGTCATTTCGATCTTGCGCTCGAAGTCCACTTCGATCGCGTCCGGCGCCTTCGGATTCAATTTCAACGGGCGGTCCATGGACACCACGTTGAATGTCTTCACCGGCGCGTCTGCCGGACAGACATTGCTCGGCGTCACCGGAATGCCCGTCGGGTTGGTGCCCTTCGGGAGCGGTTGCAGGTCCGCAGCCGGCTTGTCCAGCACGCGGAAGATGCCCCATCCACCTTCGGCGAAGTGTGAGCTCCGGCCGTTGAAGTGAATGTAGTCACCCGGCATGCCTTGGAAGCCGCCCGCCTTGGTCACCAGGTCATACCGCTCGGCGATCCCGACATGGATCGAGTACTTCCGATTGGCGTCCCCGGCATACCGCTCGGTCAAGAACGTGTGCCCCGAGAGAGTCCACACGTGCGATTCGTTCATCAACTGGTGCAACAGCCGGAACACGACCGTATCGCCCGCGTAGGCCCGCAGCATGGGCGTATCCGGATCCCCATGCACGGCGCTGCTGAACAGCACCGAGGTATCCGGGTTATTCGACAACCGCTGCGCGAAGGGTTCGGCTCGGAAATTGAAGCCGCTGCCGGTCGTGTGCGTCCCCCCGTTGATGTACTGGTTGGGCGCATTCAGGATCTTCTCCGGCATCTGGAACGACACGGTCTTGCCCGCTTCCAGCGCCACTTCCACCGGCTGTCCGGGCGGATTGCCCGCCTGGATCACGTTCACGGTGTGCGGGACGGTGTCGTGGATCGACACCATCAGCTCGCGGAAGCTCCCGCTCACCCCGAAGCCGATCGGCTCGGTCCCATGGATGTCTGCGATCGGTCCGCTGTAGACCAGCTTCCCGTTCTTCGGATCGTGATACGTGGACCCGAACGGCTCCACGAGGGTCACGCCGAACCCGCCGTGCGGCCAGGTCGTCGCGCCGAAGGCATGGTCATGCCAGAACACGGTGCCGTAGTCCGCATCCACCCAATACCGATACCGTACGAACTCCGGCGACACGAGGTCGTTGGCCGGATGGTTGTGCTTCAACGGCTTGAAGAACGTCAGGGTGTCGCCGTTGACCGACTTGATCCTCGCCACTTCGGAGCAGCTCTTATCCCTCGGCAGAGAGGCCGCGGGATCGTTGCCCTTTTCCAAGCAGTCCATGCCCACCATCACCTCGGTGTTCACATGGAACGCCGTCGCCCCGGGCGCCATCTGCATCTTGATGGATGTGGCCCCGGCTTTCGCGCCGCCGGCAAGCTTGGCGACCATCGGCGCGGGCAACCCGTGATTGGTCTTCTTCCCCCACATGGTGAAGGGGCGGACCGACATTTCATACTCCATCCCGGAGATCACGCCGTCCGAGTTCCCCGTATCGAACTGGAAGAAGTGGGGATGGATGTTGATCTTGGACGACTGGAAGTTGGTGAAATCGTCGTCGTCCCATTCGCTGGTGAGAATGGTATCCACGCAATCGTACACGTTGGCGCGAATCACCGCGGGATACTTCATCTCGTCGTTGGCACGGGTCAACCGCTCTTCCTCATGGTGAACGTAGATCAACCCGTCCTTGTCCGTGATCGCCGGCTCCTTTCCCTGCGCCTTGGACAGGGTGATGGGTAGCCGGATGAAGTGCAGGTTGTTCACCTTGGGAGTGTTCGCATTGTTCGGGCACAGGCTCCACGGACCGTTCTCGCCCGGCTTGGCCGGTTCCGAGGTCCGTTCGCCGCTCTCGTCCTGGTGGATTGGTTCCAGCCAGGGTGCTCCGCTGTGGTTCGCGGAGAAAGGCACGCGCTTGCCGAAGTGCGGCTTGAAGAGCGGCCAAGCCATTTTCCCCGTGGTGGGATCGAACAGGATGGCCGGTCTGGTACTGTCCGACCACTTGTCGGCGGCGGGATACTTCGGATTCTTGGCCGTGCTTTCCCGCTCGCCCTTGGCGACGTCGCCGTCCCATTTCCAATCCCACACGGTGGCGTCGTACGACTTGATCTGGCCGACTTCGTTGTCCGTATGGCCCGGTTTGCCCTGGGCCGGCACGAACATTTCGACCCAGTCCTTGATGTTCACGATGACCGGATTCGCTTTCCAGTTGGTCTTTTGCTTCCGGTCCACGATCTGGAACTTCTTGCCGAACCAATCCACGGTCGTGCCGATCAACTTGTCGGAGGGCACGCCGAGTTTCATCCGTCCTTGCCGATCCGGCAGTTCCCGCATGTCCGGCATCGTGTCGGTGTGGCCCTGGCCGACTTGGAGCGTGTTGTAGTACCGGCCGTAGCCCCACATCCCCGCCACATAGTGGTGGGCGACGTGGCAGTGGAACAGGAATTCGCCGGCCAGGTGCTGGCACCCGCCGCCGCCGCATTCCGGTTCGAGGTCCAGCGCTTCCGACGGACCGATTACTTCCACGTCCACACGATCGGACTTCGTCCGAACGACCGGATACTTCACCGGCCCGTCCTGACCCATCGCCCACAAGTTATTGGGCTCGGTCGCCGGGCTGCGCTGCCAACGAATCGTTCCGCTGTGGGGATGGTGCGAGTGGAACACTTCCGATCCACCATGGACAATACGCCACTTGGTCGGGTCGCCCAAGTAGCCGCGAGGAATTGTGGTCGGCGGATCGCCGAATGTATAGGCGCTGTACGCCATCGATTCGTCTTCGAATCCGAAGTATTCATGCTGCAAGTGCATCTGGTCGATGCCGAAGGGTTCGCTGCGGTAATTCAGCGCACGGCCGCCCGGACGGTAAGCGTCGGTCAACGGATCGCGTTGCGGCAGGAAGTCGCTTTTCTTGTTCAACGGGCGGAACGCCTCGTCGCCGATTTCGTGATAGAACAGCACGTGCTCGCGGAAATCAGGCCCAGAGCCGTTGTCGATCATGACCTGCCAGCCGCTGGCGGTTTCCGGCGCCGCGCCGGTCCCGAGCGGATCGAGATACTTCGACCCTTTCGGTTCAACTACAAAGGCGCCGAAGAGGACCATCACGGTCAACTAGCGATCGCTGCTGTAGGAATGGAACTGCCGGACGCCTTCCTGCGTGCTAGAAGGAATGTACCATTCCATCTCCACCGACTTGCCCGGGGCCACGACGGAATCCGGGTTCGTGGTCGTTGCGGCCTTGCCGGTGGCGCTGATAACCATGCCGGCGGACTGGATGTGCAAGCTGCCTGATTCGTCCGCCATCTGATTGCGCAGGGCAATCTTGACGCAATCGCCCTGATTCGCCCGGATGACGAGCGGCTGAATCATGTCGCCTTGAAGGCCGGTCGTCACGGCGCCCGGGTCAAAGCCTTCGATTTCGCGCGCGGCCTTGTTCTTGGCTTCTTCCGCGCGGATCTTGTCGAGATTGTTGGTCAGCGCGTACATGTAGCCGGGATAATAATCCAGCCACCGATTGAGGGAGATCTCGACGTTGATCATCGAGATATCGTAGTTCTTCACCGGCACGCCGGCGGGACAGCGCCCGCCCGTCGTCGACACCGGCTCGACCTTGTTGTCCGACATGAGCAGAAAGCTGCTGCCGTCCTGCCCCATGTACTGGTGCATCGTGGACATGCCGTTGAACACGCCTGACGTCTGATGCGCCTGGGCATCCTGCACCATCTGTTCGTCCAGCTTGCGCATGAGCCGGTTGTGCTGCATCTCGATCACTTCGGATCGCCCCGCCCGCCCTTCGAGGGCGTCTTCCACCTTCGTCTGGGCTTTCAGGGTCTCCTGCCAGTTCGAGCCGGTCACCGGACCCGACACCGGCGTGGCATGGCCCCGGTGGGACTCATGTGAAGTATCGGCAGCGAACAGGGATGGTGACGCGATCAAGCTGCTCGCCAACAGCGCTGCTTGCAGACTCGCTACCACTCGCGCGGCGCGGCGTTTGCGGTGGGACTTCATGGACCTCATCACTCGGCCTCCTTTCGAACAATAAAGGCAACCGTAGACTCCACGGCCACCCGAACAGGGATTGCAATCACTCCTCAGACTGGCAGTATCATCTCCGACCAGATTTGTTCACCGTTCGATAATTAAGAGCCGGCGGAGAGTCCTTCCTTTCGGCAGGTCAGGGTCATTCGGAGGCCGGTCCTAGTACCCTTAGCCCTCCGCCAGCGGCCCTTTATCTCCGCAACTGTCATGCCATCTTTGCTGTTCCGCTCAAGAAACTGAAACTCCTGTGCTATGAATGACTTCGAATAGCGATTCCGATTCGACGTCGCCATCATGAAGAGAGGTAATTCCACAAGTCTGGACAGGCGCGGGAAGCAGGAAGATCTATTTCAGGAAAATCAAACTCTTGCGCTGTCCATGAATTTATACAGTGGAAACTGCCGACAGAGACAGATTGGGACAGAATTGAGGTGATGGATTGGGCGCTGAGGAACGTCTAGTCGATTTGATAGACGCGGAGTTTGTTGTAGAGATTGGCCCGGCTGACCTTGAGCAGTCGGGCTGCCCGAGACCGGTTGCCGGAGGCTTGTCGCAGGGCCTCTTCGATGCGGGCTCGTTCGGCCTGCTGGACCGCCGTGCGGGCGACCGCGCGCAGATCGGTCTCTGCGGGGGCGCTGGGCGAGACGGTGGAGCCGAACAGGTGCGCTCGCGTCATTTGCGGTCCCGATGTGGTGACGATCGCCCGCTCGATCAGGTGTTCCAGCTCCCGGATGTTGCCCGGCCAGGGGGCGCTCATCAAGGCGTGCATCGCATCGGCTGTCACCGTTCTGGAGGGCTTGCGGTGCCGCTTGGAGGAGGCCTCCATGAAATGTCTGACGAGCAGCGGGACGTCCTCGCGCCGCTCACGCAAGGGCGGCAAGACCAGGGGCAGCACGGCGAGACGATAGTAGAGGTCCTCGCGGAAGGCCTTGGTCTTGACCAAGCCCAGCAAATCCTTGTTCGTGGCCGAGATCACCCGCACGTCCACCTTGATCGAACGACCGCTTCCTACCGGCTTGATCTCTCCCTCTTGCAGGACGCGCAGGAGCTTGGCCTGGAAGTGAGCGCTGGTGTCGGCGATCTCGTCCAGGAAGATGGTGCCGCCGTCCGCTTCTTGGAAGAGCCCCTTTTGGGAGGCGTGCGCGCCGGTGAATGCGCCTTTCAGGTGTCCGAACAGTTCGCTTTCGAGCAACGTTTCCGTGAGCGTACCGCAGTCCACGACCACGAAGGGCTTGTCGCGCCGACCGCTGAGTTGATGGATGGTCCGAGCCACCAGTTCCTTGCCGGTCCCGCTTTCCCCCTGCAGGAGCACGGTGGCTTGACTGTCGGCAACCAACCGGGTCATTTCGAACAGATCCCGCATTGCCGGACCCTGTCCGATCATTCGGCCAAGATGATCGGGCGGCGTCGAGAGAGTCGCCTCGGCGGTCGATCGGTTCGCCTCCCCGCGCGGTTTGAGAATTTGCACGACGCAGGCCCGTGCTCCGTCCGCCGAATGGAGGGGAAAGGTCTGCACGGCGCCGCAGGTCTCCGCATTGGGCTGCAACCGGTCGGCGGCGTTGTTCAATTCGAGGCCGTCAAATACCTGCCGTGCGGGACAGATCGGACAGGGGTCGGACTGGCCGACGAAGGCGGCGTGGCATTTCACGGCAAGAGTCTCGATTTCCCGGCAGTCCGGGCTGTCATGAGCCGGCCCGTTGGCGTAGACGAGGTTGAACTGCCGGTCGATGACGGCGACCGGCTCGTTCAGCCGTTCGCCGAGCGCCCGTACCGCTTCGAGGTGGGCGGCTAGGACCGGATCATCCGGCCCGGAAGGGAGGGGATTGCTATCTTGTCGAGATCCGGCCATCTCGTATGTCCTCATCGAGTTGACACGTGCCGTCGCTTGCGCACGGGTCAGCTTATCACTGCTTCATCCTTTGTGATCCAACAAGTCCTTGACCGCGGCTTTCAAATCGCTCATGCGCACCGGCTTGCTGCAATAGGCAGTGACGCCGGCCGCCAACGCTTCCGTCCTGACTCTGGGGTCCCCGAAGGCGGTCATCAGAATAATCGGACAGCTAGGCGCCACGGTCCGCAGCCGGGCGACGTAGTCGAGCCCGCCAGCCGGCATGCGAAGATCCGTCACGATCAGGTCGGGCTGCTGCTCCGCGATCCGCTGCAAGGCCGCATCCCCGTCCTCGGCTTCAATGATCCGGAGGCCCAAGTCCGAGAACTCATCGCAGAGGACGCTGCGCATAGCCGTATCATCTTCCACGACTAGCAGCACACCCGGCTCCTTTGTTGCCACCTTCATTTCTCCTTTGGGCCCCCATAAATAAGTGGTCCTCCCACTGCTCGCGCCCCTTACACTCGCAATAGACATGCCTGTCGGTCCAGTTTGGACCGATCGAAAAATATTGAGTATAGATGCGGACTTGTATGCCGAAGCGAAAAGACAGCCAACGGCCGGCCGCGAGAGTGAGGTAAATGGGGGCAAGTACCGTATGGGCGGATGATGAGGACTGTTCCAAAACACCTCACGTCGAGTGGCGGCGACATGCGGCTCATAAACGGAAGGGTGAGAGTTGGAGCGCAGAGTGAAACGTTAGGCGGCTGGAAACGTGGGCAATGTCAGGGTAAAAGTTGTCCCCTGGCCCCGTTGGCTCTCCACGGCGATCGATCCTCCATGCTCCTGCAGGATTCCGTGGACGACCGTGAGGCCCAGGCCGGTTCCCTGGCCGACCTCCTTGGTCGTAAAGAAGGGGGTGAAGATCTTGGTCAAATACTCCTCGGGAATCCCGTGGCCCGTATCGGTCACCCTGATGGTCACGTACTCGCCGGTTGGCTCCGCCGTAATGCGGAGTGCGCCCCCTTCCGGCATGGCGTGGACGGCGTTGATGAACAGGTTCAGAAATACTTGGCTCATTTGATCCGAGTCGGCATGGACCGGCGGGAGGTTGGGGGGGATGGCCGTGTCCACCTTCACATGGTGCCGCGCCAGCCGCTCGCTCAGGATCTCCAGGCACGTGTCCACGGTCCGTCCCACATCCATCGTGCGCCGTTCGCTCGGACGTCGCCGGGCGAAGGTTAGCAATTGGTTCATGAGTTTTGTGATCCGCTCCACCTGCGCGACGATGGTCTCCAGCCCTTTCTTGGTCTGCTCTTCCAGGGTTTTCCGTATCAGGAACTCGGCCCGGCCCAGGATCACATTCATGGGCGTGCCGATCTCATGGGCCATGCCCGAGGCCAGGGTGCCGAGTTCGGCCAGCCGCTCGGTCTGGCGAAGCTGCTGCTCCAGTTCCGTGCGATGCGTGATGTCCAGGCCCACGCCGCCGACATAGCCTGTCCCCGACGCGTCCCGGAACGGAAACTTCAGCACCAGCCACTGGCGAAGTTCTCCCTGCGCATCGGGAATGGTCTCGATATGCTCGATGGTCGTGTTCGCGATGAGCGTCTTGGCGTCATGGTCGTGCAGGTGATGCGCGATGTCGGACGGCCAAACGTCGAAGACCGATTTGCCGAGCACTTCCGCGGCAGGCTTGTTCAAGTGCGTCTCGAAGGGGTGATTGACGTAGACGTAGTGCCCGCGCGTGTCCTTCAGAAACGCGATCGTCGGACTGTTGTCCATGAAAGCTTTGAACCGGGCCTCGCTTTCTTGCAGGGCTTCCTCGGCTCGCTTGCGCTGGGTGATATCGCGCAAAATGACGGTGAAAAACTTTCTGGCGGAGGTCTCATGCTGGGAGATGGAGGCCTCGGCGGGAAACTCTTCTCCGTCCGCGCGGAGGCCCATGATGGTGCCCAGCAATCCCATACGTCGGTTGGTCGCTCTGGTATGGCCGAAGGTTTCCACGTGGCCGTGGTGCGCCCGGCGGAACCGCTCCGGGATGAAGCGGTCGATAGGCTGGCCGATGGCCTCCTGGGAGGAGCAGCGGAACATGCGCTGGGCGGCCGGGTTGAAGAGCACGATGCGCTGCTCGGCGTCGATGGTGATGATCGCGTCCATCGCCGATTCGACGATGTGGCGGAGATGGGCCTCGCCGATCATCTTGTCGTCAAGCATGCGTCCGAGCGCTCCTCATTTCTCCTTGGCTCGTTCTTCGATCTCGGCCAGCTTGCGATAGAGGGTTTTTCGATCGATCCCCAGGGCTTGGGCCGCCTGGTATTTGTTCCCGCCGGTTTTTTCCAGGATGCGGAGGATGTACTCTTTTTCGACGTCTCCCAGGGGCAGGATGCGCTCGGCGGCCTCGTCGATGATTTTGCGGTCTCCACGCGTCCCTTGAAGGGACGGCGGTAGGTCGTCGGGAACGATCTTCTCGCCCCGCGCGAGTGTGACGGCGCGCTCGATGACATTTTCCAGCTCCCGGTCGTTCCCCGGCCAAGGATAGTCCATCAGCAGCGCCAAGGCGGATTCGTGCATCCCCCGCAAGTTCTTGTGGCTGGCCTCCGCGCATTTCTTGAGAAAGGCCTGGACCAGGAGCGGAATGTCTTCCCGACGTTCGCGGAGGGGGGGCAGGTGGATCTCGATGACGTTCAACCGGTACTCGAGGTCTTCGCGGAATCGCTTGGCCTTGACCTCGTCGGCCAAGTGCAGGTTCGTGGCGGCGATGATCCGGACGTCCACCGGGAGGGAACGGGTCGCGCCGACCCGCCTGATCTCCCGCTCCTGGATGGCCCGCAGGATTTTGGCCTGGAGCATGAGCGGGAGCTCGCTGATTTCGTCCAGGAAGAGGGTGCCTTTCTGCGCTTCTTCGAACAGGCCGCGCTTATCCCCCTTGGCGTCGGTGAACGACCCTTTCATGTGGCCGAAGAGTTCGCTTTCCAGCAACGCTTCCGGAATGGCCGCGCAGTTGACCGGCACGAAGGGCGCATCGCGCCGCTCGCTGTTGTAATGGATGGCTTTGGCGACCAATTCCTTGCCGGTCCCGCTTTCGCCGGTGATCAGGACGTTGGTGGGGCTGTCGGCGACCCGGCGGATCAGGTCGAAGACTTGCTGCATCGGCTTGCTCTTGCCCAGGATCTGATGGAAGCTGTATTCCTTGTGAACCTCGAGCCGCAGGCGGGTGACTTCCTGGCGTAGCGCAGCCTCGCGCAGGGCTTTTTCCGCCACCATCACCAGCTCGTCGGTCTTGACCGGCTTGGTGAGGTAGTCGTACGCCCCCTGTTTCATGGCCTCGATCGCGCTTTCAACCGAACCGAAGCCGGTCATCAGAATGACGTTGACATCGGGATGCAATCGCTTGATTTCCGCCAGCAATTCGATCCCTTGCATCTCTTTCATGCGAAGATCGGTCAGCACCACCGAACATTCTTCTTCCCCCAACTTCTGCAGCGCTTCGCGACCGTTGGCGGCCAGGGCCACGCGATGGCCTCGCTCCTCCAGGATGTCCTTGACGAGCGAGCGCATCTCTCCCTCGTCATCCACGACGAGAATCTGGCCTTCCGGGTCAATCATCATGTATGTTCCCTAGGTAGTGAAGAATGCAGGACGGACCAGACTAGAATGTTCCAACAGGTTCGTCAAGATACCGTCTTGCACATGAAGCTTCTGTGATTGCACGCCAAGCCCGCGCATCTTACCGGAGGTCTTGCTGCGCCGGAAGGCCGGATTGTCCCTCGTAGGGGGCTATGCTATGCTGACTTCCACGTTACTGGACGAAACGCAGACCCTGTGAGACGTGAGGTTTCCGCTTGCCCAACGCAGCGATCCTGAGCCAATGCGAGCGCCTGAACTATGGCCTGGCCTGGGAACTCCAGCAACGGCTGGTCGAAGAACGGGTGATGGGACTCAGGCCTGATACCCTCCTGTTACTCGATCATGAGCCGGTGTTTACGGTTGGGCGGAGCGGGAAACACGAACATTGGGCCAGGCTCGCAGCCGACGGGTACCCCGTCCATCATGTGGAGCGCGGCGGCTCGGTGACCTACCATGGTCCCGGCCAGCTTGTCGGCTATCCGATCCTGCATTTGCGCGACTATTGTCCCGGACCTAAGGCCTATGTGCGCCTGCTCGAGGAGGTCGTGATCCGAACGTTGGCCGACTGGGGCATCGCAGGCCGTCGCCTGGACAAGCTGCCGGGTGTCTGGATCGGCGAGTCGCCGATCGAAAAAATCGCCGCCGTCGGCGTGCGCATCCATCGTGGCGTCACGATGCACGGCTTTGCCGTGAACGTGGATCTGGACCTGGACCCGTTCGCGCGCATCGTCCCTTGCGGCATCGCCGGCTGCCGCGTGACCTCCATGGCTGAATGGCTCGGCAGGCCGGTGGAGATGGACGTGGTGCGGCGGCGGGTGGCGGAGCACTTCGGGCGACTCTTTGATCTTGAGTGGACCGAGCGGGAACCGACAGAGACGCTGCCGCCAGCGGGAGCGGAGACGATGGCGGGCGCGAGAGGATTGCCGTGAACGAATTGGACAACCATACCTATCGGTTGGCGGTCGCGCAGTTCGATGAAGCGGCCGACCGGATGCAGCTGGACCGGAATCTGCGCGAGCGCCTGAAACTGCCGCAACGGTCGTTGATCGTGAACGTGCCGGTCCGAATGGACGACGGATCGGTCAAGGTCTTCACCGGCTACCGCGTGCAGCACGATTCGTCGCGCGGCCCCTCCCAAGGAGGGATTCGCTACCATCCGGACGTGAACCTGGGAGAGGTCTCGGCGCTGGCCATGTGGATGACCTGGAAGTGCGCCTTGGCCGGCCTGCCCTATGGCGGCGCGAAAGGCGGTGTGCGGGTCAATCCCAAGCAGCTCTCGCATGGGGAATTGCAGCGGCTGACCCGCCGCTACGCCACCGAGATCTTTCCGCTTATCGGTCCGGACAAGGACGTGCCGGCGCCGGATGTGGGGACGGACGCGCAAGTCATGGCCTGGATGATGGATACCTATAGCCAGCAAGTCGGCTATGCGGTTCCGGGGGTCGTCACCGGCAAGCCCCTGTCCATCGGCGGCAGTTTGGGGCGTGAGGAAGCCACCGGACGTGGCGTGGTGGACGTGACGCTGGAAGCGATGCGGCACTTGAAGCTGGATGTCCAGCAGGCGACGGTGGCCATCCAGGGGTTTGGCAACGTGGGGGCGCATACGGCTCGGATTATCGCGGAGGCAGGGGCCAAGGTGGTGGCGGTCAGCGACGTGAGTGGCGGGGTCCATAATGAGAAGGGGTTGAGCATTCCCGACCTGCTGACCTGGTATCGAGCCGACGGCCGGACGCTCGGCGAGTGCGCCATGGGGGCCCACATCACCAACGAAGAGCTGCTCACCTTGGATTGTACGGTCCTGGTGCCGGCCGCTCTCTCCGAGCAGATCACGCAAGCCAACGCAGCGAAGGTGTCCTGCCGCATCCTGGCCGAGGGGGCCAATGGTCCGACCACGCTGGAGGCGGATCGGATTCTGACCGACAAGGGCGTCTTCATCATTCCGGACATCCTGGCCAATTCGGGCGGCGTCATCGTATCCTACTTCGAATGGGTCCAGGACATGCAACGCTTCTTCTGGAACTCCCTGGACATTCGGGACCGGCTGCACGACATCATTACGGCGGCGTTTCACCGGACGTTGCAGTTCTCTCAGCAACGCGGCGTGACGATGCGCATGGCCGCGCTCATGAGCGGCATCGACAAGGTGGCGCAGGCGCATCTGGTGCGCGGCTTGTACCCGTAACACGTGATGCGCGATCGGTGATGTGCCATGAGTATCGGAATGGCAGCACAAAAGGCGATCGGCGCTGAAACGTCTCGTCACTCATCGCGCATGACCCATCACCCATGGATTGTTCAGCATGAAGTACGTTCTCGCCGCGATCGCGGGCATCTGGATGGCCGATGGTTTGGCCCTGTTGGTGGCACCCAGCCGTGTGATGGCACGGGTGCGAGAGGTGCTGACCCTGTCTCCGTCCCTGCTGCGCTGGGAAGGGGCGTCCGTCTGTCTGGGCCTCCTGCTCTTCTGGGGGACGGTCGGGTTCCATTACCAGCCGCTCTGGGCGGTGACGGGCCTTGCGATGGTCGCCAAAGGACTTTTTCTGGCCCTCGGGCCCGAGCAGCTCAGAAGGCAGGTGGTGGACTGGTGCTTGCAGCGGGAAGACGTGGACTGCCGGTTCTGGGGCTTGGCCCTCTGCACCTTGGCCCTGCTGTTGTTGCACGCCTTGGGTTGGCTGGGGAACGCATGACATGATGCAGACGTTGGGCGTGGGTGGACTGGTCAGCCTCTTGTGGATCGGCATCGGCGTGGTGATGGTCGCTCTGCCTGCCTGGTGGCAGGCGCAGGTGCAACAGACCATGGCCGATCCATTGAGACGTTTGCTGATCGCGCAAGGCATGATCCTGGGCGGGCTGCTGCTGTTCTTGGGTACCGCGCCCCTGCGTGGCGCCTGGCTGTGGGCCCTCCTCGGCTCGCTCACGGTCGTCAAGGGGTTGCTGCTCCTCGGATGCTCACCCTCGTTGCGAGACCGAGTGCTGGACTGGTGGGGGAGATGCCCCGTCTGGGTGCATCGGCTGGCCGGGGTTCTGCTGCTGGCGTTGGGTACGTTGCTGGCGGTGGATACGGTGCAAGGCACAGTGTGAGCGAGATCTTCGACCTGTGGCAGGTCCACAAGGCAGCGCGCTGGCCGACCTTCTCCGATCCGAACCAGGGAGAATTGATGACGCTGGACACGGTGATCAGCGGCTGCGTCACCTATTACCTGGACGCGGCGGAGGGGTTGGACCCTCAGCGTATCGTAATCCTGGAAGATTGCCTAGCCGATTTGAACCGGCTCATGCCCGATCTCGCCGGAGAGGCCGCCGCCTATTTTGAGCGGACTCAGACCCTGGCCTGCCTCTTATTGGCTACCCCGACCCGTTAGTCCGGCATCCGGAAACCTGACTTAGCGGTGCGGCATGTCTTGCCCCTGCGCCTCTTGCCTGAGCCGGTCGGATCTGGCATCATGCCGCCCTTCGGAGTTGCCGGATGGCGAATCTCATGGAATATGTCGGTTGCGTCCATATTTTCCTGGGCCCCTACCGGGGCAATCCGATCGCCTTGTACCTGAGGCGGGGCGAGAGCCGGTGCGAGATCGGACCGAAATCCTATCCCTGGAACGATGTGGTGGGCGCAGGGGAAACGCCGAACAAGGCTGCGGCGGACTTCGAAGAGAAGTGGAAAGCCAAGGGGCTCGCAGCGGACATGTTCTCCGGTCCTTCCTGGGAGGGGGGGAGCACGCCGGAACGGCCGGCCCCGCCGAAGCCGGCGGCTCCGCCAGCCGCGCCGAAACCGGCCGCTGCGCCGGCAGCCGGCACTGACGCAGCCGGGTCTGCTCCCGCCGCTCAGCCCAAACCAGCCGCTCCTGCGGCGCCCAAACCGGAGGCTCCTGCCGAACCCATGCCTCCTACAACTGATCCTAGCTAGCCGTTCGCTCCGTCGGTTTTTTCCGCCAGCCGGCTGTGGTGTTTCCCGTAGAGAAAGTAGACCACGGTCCCGATCACGCTCCAGACCCCGAACCGGATCCACGTCACCGTCGGCAGGAAGGCCATCAGGCCCATGCAGGCTGCCATGCCCAAGAGCGGAATCCAGGGCATGAACAGGATACGGAATGGCCGGGGCTGATCCGGCTTGGTGCGCCGCAGCACCAGCACCGCTGCGCAGACCAGGACGAACGCGAACAACGTCCCGATGTTGGTCATGTCCGCCGCCTCGCCGATCTGAACGAAAGCGGCCAGGCTCGCCACGCCGACACCGGTCAGCACCGTCGCATGGTGGGGCGTGCCGAACCGGGGATGGACGGCCGAGAGCCAGGGGCCCAGGAGCTGATCCCGCGACATGGCGAAGAAGACGCGGATCTGCCCGATCATCATCACGAACAGGACGCTCGTAATCCCCGCCAAGGCACCGGTCGCAACCAATGCTGCGCCCCAGCGGAAGCCGGCCACGCGTAGCGCCTCCGCGACCGGCGCATGGATGTCGATCTGCTGGTACGGAATCATGCCCGTCAGTACGGCCGAAACCAGCACGTATAGGACCGTGCAGAGGCCGAGCGACGTGATGATGCCGATGGGCAAGTCCTTCTGCGGATTGTTCGCTTCTTCCGCCGTCGTCGAGACGGCGTCGAAGCCGATGAAGGCGAAAAAGACGATGGCCGCCGCCGCCCCGACTCCCTGAAAGCCGTTCGGCATGAACGGGGTCCAATTAGCCGGCTCGACCGACGAGGCGCCCACGGCGATGAAGAAGGCGATCACCGCCAGCTTGATCACGACGATGCCGCCGGTGGCTCTGGCGCTTTCCTTCATCCCGCGCACGAGGACGGCGGTGACGCAAAGCACGATGATCGCCGCCGGCAGATTGATCAGGCCCCCGTCCACGCCCGGTGGGTGGGTGGCCCAAGCCGGTAAATGGAGGCCGAGCGTTTTCAGGACATTGTTGAAATAGCCGGACCAGCCGATGGCAACCACGACGCAGGCGACGCCGTATTCCAGAATCAGATTCCAGCCGGTGATCCAGGCCAGGAACTCGCCCAGCGTCGCATAGGAATAGGTATAGGCGCTGCCGGCCACCGGCATCATCGCGGCGAACTCCGCATAGCAGAGGGCGGCCAGCGCGCAAGCCACGCCGGAGAGGATGAAGGACAACACGATTCCCGGTCCTGCACCGGGACGGTTGGCGTCTCCGACCACGGCCGTGCCGACCAGCACGAAGATTCCCGTGCCGATGATGCCTCCGATGCCGAGCGCCGTGAGGTCCCAGACCGAGAGGGACTTTTTCAACCGATGCTGCGGGTGGTTGCTGTCGGCCAGGATCTGCTCGATGGATTTGGTGCGGAAGAGGAAGTTACCCACGGCGGGCGGCTCGGAGAAAGGCGTCGAACAGGCGGCGTTGCACGGCATACCGGTCGAACAAGAATTCCGGGTGCCACTGGACGCCGAGCAGAAACGGATGGCGCCGCCGGTCCGCCGCTTCGATCGCCTCGATGACTCCGTCCGGCGCGACCGCGGTGGCGATGAGAGCCGACGCGACGGTTTTCACCGACTGATGGTGTGAACTGTTCACCGACATCCGGGTCTGTTTCACGATCCGCTGCAAGAGGCTGTGCGGCGAGATGCTGACCGTGTGGGCGTAGGCCGTGGCCGGTCCCGGCGCCCGATGCTGGAGCGTCTTGGGCAGTTGTGAGCCGATGTCCTGCACCAAGCTGCCTCCCAAGGCGACGTTGATCGTCTGCATCCCGCCGCAGATGCCGAGCACCGGCATCGCGGACTTCATGGCTCGGTCGAGCATGGCCAGCTCGAACGCATAGCGCCGGCGGCTCATCACGCGAAACTTGTACCGTTGGCGTTCACCGTAGAGTGTCGGCGGCAGGTCCGGCCCGCTGCCGGTTAGGAGCAATCCGTCCATGCCGTCGAACAGGCGGCGTTGCAACGAGGGGTCATCCGTCAGGGGCAGGATCACCGGCACGCCACCCGCCTCCTCAATCGCCCGCACGTACCGATCGCGCAGGAAGTAGGTCGGCTCCTTGCCGCCCATGTCTTTTCGGTCGCCGGCGTTGAAGTCCGGCGTGACGCCGATCAAGGGCTTCATGAATCGCTCTGTTACTTTTTCTCGTCGGGCGGCGGCCCCTCTTCGGTGGAATAGCCGAGGAAGCGCACCGGCCTGTCTCCTTGCAAATGTTCGGGCGTGAGCACATAGGTGCCGTAGACGCTGGTCTGCCAGACGGCTTTGGCCGCGTCCAGATTCCCGCCGGAGAAGACATAGGTCAGGCCGCCGGTCACTCCGCCGAGGATCGCAAAACAGACTTTCGCCGCTCCATAGGGAATGGTCGCGAGCCAGCTGGCTGCCTGGAGTCCTGCGCCCTTGGCCGATCCGGATGTCGGATCTTCCGCTCCTTGGGCCTCGCTCACGGGCACCAGTGTCACGTGGACCAACACCAGAACCAGCAGGACAGCGAGCCCCTTCATCCATGTTCGTTGCACGGGCGTTCCCTCCTTTCCTTTGATCTAGCTGGTCATCAGCGTATGGTAGATTCGCGATTAGCCAACTACAGGATATTGTATATAGCAAATTCCAGAGCGGATGCAAATCCTTCCTTAATGGTGTGGCAGATCGAGCTCGGCCAGGATCTGGGTTTTGATGCGGCCGGCTTGATCGGCTGCCGCTCGGTCTAGCTCGCCGACAAAGGCCTCGCCTGCGACGCAACCGTTTTTCTGCTGGATCCCCGCCTCGATCGCCAGGTCCAGCTTGATGGCACAGAGTGCCTGCATGAAGAGATCTTGTGCGCGGCTCGCATAGTCGGTCCGGCCGTCTTCGGCGACGGAGGTCAGCACCTCACGCAGCCAGGGCTCGAAGTCGAGGGTCTGCTTGGCGCGCGCGACTTGCGCTTCGTCCAATTCCACCGCCACCTGCACCCCGCCTTTCCAACTCCGCTTCTTGACGTTGAAGACGCAACTCACGCGAGCCGGATGCTGCCCGACCGGTTCCGGTCCGTAGAAGAGCGTGATGCGGTAGGGAGGCAGATCGGGAGGAGGCTGTAACGGCATGCGGTGTTTATGCCACAGGCCGCCAGGTTACACAAGACGATGTAGGGGGCGGGAGAAGCTGCCTCCGGCGCGGCTCATGAGCCGCGCCGGAGGGCTGGAGAGGAATAGTATGGACTGATATTTATCTATGGGCAAACCAAAGGTGCCAAGGGATAGGTAAAGCCTCCTGTGGGTGGGTACGTGCCCCTGGCGTTCACCGGCGCCCAGGGAGGCGTGGTCACGCAATGGTAGTCGAAGTTTTCCGTCACCGATACATAGGTGCCCGATAGAGTCAAAAAAGTATAGGTGACTTGATCCCCGGCTGGGGGCGACGTTCCATCAACGGGCGACTTAAAAGGAGGTAGCGGCGTGCCATCGGCCGGCGGCGCCGTGTTGCCGATGGCGGGATTGGCGACAACCGGCAAGCCGTTGGGCTGTTGCTTGGACGTGCCGTAAACGAGTGTGTACTGGTTCCATTTGCTGTACTCGGTGCTGGTAATGGGATGAGGCGGAACACAGGGGGAGCAGGCAGAGGGAGTGGTTGCCACGGCTGTGGAGAGATCCACTAGGTAGGCTGCGCAGCCAATTACGCCGCAGGTAAACAGATCGTCCGGTTGCGGCTCTGTTTTCGTGTAGGCCCCGTTACCGGTCGAGCCATTGAGCGAGAAGTGCAGGTTGTCGATGGTCGTGATGGTCCAGGTGCTGTTGGCGGCGGTATTCCCCAGGACCCCGGCGATCGTCACCTGGGCTCCTGTGGTGAGGCTGTTCGGACTGGTGATGACGATGGGGCTGGCGTTCGTGGCATGCGTGATCGGATGCAAATGCGACCACAACAGGTCGAGGAGGGAAAAAATTACCCAGGTCTCCAGTGAATAAAGGCCGACGATCCGAAAGGCCCCAATTCTAGTAGGTCCAGCCAACCGCAAAGGTAACTTTCCATGAAAACTCAGGGCCGAAATTGTCTTCAGTAGGAGGGCATAAGACTTGCATAGCTTCTCAAAAACATCGCTCTACTAGATATTGCCGGTTCGCTACACTCAGCCACCTAACCATTCCATCGAAACAGCTACTCATTAAGAGGAGGGACATCGTGGAGATTACACGAGAGACGACCATCCAATGCGTAAGGACAACGAGAAAACTGGCGCTCCTCCTGTGCGCGGGACTGCTAGCCGGGTGCGCGACCTCCGGCGACCTGGAGCAGATCAAGCAGGAGGCGCAACAGGGGGAGAGCAAGCTGCGGGCGGACCTGATGAAGGAGCAGACGCAGTTCTCCACGCTGGCGAAAGAGAATGAAGCGCTGCGCGCCGCCCATGCCAAGATTTCCCAGTCCGTCAAAGAATATTTAAAAGCCGAAGAAGCTCGGCACGTGGACGCGCTCAATCAAGTCCGTTCCACGATGAAGAATCTGGAATAACGGACAGAATCTCACAAGGAGCCTCCTATGAGATCGATGGACTCGTGCGCCATCCGCTTCGACCTCCGTCCCGTAAAGGCCCTCTCGTTCGCCATCGCCCTGTTGCTCGCCGGCTGCGCCTCCTCCGGCGACGTGGAGCAGGCGCGGCAGGAGCGGGCCCAGGCGAAGGCCAAGATGAGCGCCGAACTCCAACAGGAGCACACGCTCGCCGCAAAGATGGAGGAAGACAGCGAGGCCCACAAGGCCAAGGCCGAGAAACTGGCCCAGGCCTTGGGAGGCAAGCAAGGGAAGGTTGAAGGCAAGCCCCTGACGAAGGCCTTGGGAGCAGGTGCAGGCGGTGGCTCCG